>CACZQK010000074.1 GCA_902783315.1 uncultured Erysipelotrichaceae bacterium
CTTCTTTATATGTTTTATTATTTTCTAAATGAAATATTGATATTCGCACAAAACCACCTACTATCTATAGATTAATATTATAAGGATGATTTGTCAATTGGAGATTATAAAACGTCTTTTTCTATTTTGTCTTTTTCGTTTATTATAAGAAAGTTTGTTGTTAAAAGGAGAGATGCAATATTTGTTGCGTTTTTTAATGCTGTTGTTATAACATCATATGAATCTAAAATACTAGTATCATTTATATTTTCATAGTCATCTGTTTTATATTCATATACTTTTTGATATTGGTACTTTTGAATTTGTTGTTGAATTGGTTCTGCCTTTTTTCCTAAATTATCCATAATTTTAATGAATGGTTGGGAGATAGCTTCTTTTAAAACTAAAAATCCTTGGTTTTTTTCTTCTAAATTTTCTTTGATTTTTAAAAATGTCACTCCTTCTCCTACTACTACTCCATTTCGAGCATGATCTATGGCGCATAGTGCATCCTCATATCTCATTATTTTTTCCCTAATTTCTGTTTTAGTAACTCCTCCCACATAGATAGTTGCAACTCCTTTTTCTAGTTTTGAAAGTCTTTGTTCAATAAAGTCTTTTTCATAACTGTTATGACATTTTTTTTGTTGCAATTTTAAATCGTTAATGTGTTTTTTTATACTCTCTCTTTTAAAAGTTATGGTAATTGTTTCTTTTTCAATTTTTAACTCAGTTATCAACCCTAAGTCCTTTGTTGTGATTTTTTCATATTCAACATTTTTTATAGTAGCGGTTGAAATCATTATTAAGTCCTCTTCTATCCCTTCTCTATGAGAGGCATATTCTGGAATTGTTAGAGCTAATATCTTTTGAGAACCGGTTAGATATAGTGATAGAATTTCTTCGTAAACTGTCTGTTCTAATTCTTCTGCTAGGATTAGTAATGGTTCTTTCGTTTCTAGAACTTCATTTATGATTTCGCTGATTTCTTCTAAATTTTCTAATCTTCCTTTTACAACTAACGTTTTTACATTTTTCCATAAAAGTCTTTCTTCTTTTTGAAAATAAAGACTTGATATTTTATCTATTTCTAAAGCATATCCTTTTTTTATTTCAAAGTAATCTTCTTCTGTTGACCCTTCTTGTATTCGAATCGAATACATGTTTTTCATTTTTTGATAAGCTTCAAATACTTTTCTTCCTATCTTTTCGTCATTTGCTGATGTTATTGCTATTTGAAGCAGATGATGGGCTTTGGGAAGTAGTTTTTCTTGTTCTAAATCCTTTAAAATTTCTTTTAGGGCATCTTCTAATTCTTTCTTTAATAAAATAGCATTGTATCCTTCTTTTATCTTTTTTATCCCCTGATTAAAAATACTTTGTAGTAAAACTAATGTTGTAGTAGTGCCATCACCTACTAATTCATCTGTTTTTAAAGAAGCTTCTTTTACAATTTCTAAAATTGTATTTTCTAAGGGATTATCGCTTTCAATACTAGAGGCAATTGTTACTCCATCTTTTGTTATATATGGGGATTTATCCCAGTGATTAATTAATACATTATTTCCTGTGGGTCCTAGAGTTGATGATACTGCATCACATAATAAGTTAACTGTTTGTTCCATTACTTCCCATAACTCTTTTCCTTGAATTACTTTCTTCATAATTATCCTCCATTTCAATGATATTTTTCCAATATTTTTTTGGCATAAAGTTTTGTTGACATCTTAAGTTTTTTCTTTCTTTTATGGCAATTGTCTTGAAATAGTTTTTCCATAAATCTTCTATAAATTCTTCTTTTTGATTTAATATTAAATTTCTAGGTATTTGTTCTTCCTTGACATACATTATTTCTTTCTTATTGTAAAAAGCATAGATACTTCTTTTTTCATCATGAATAATCCAGTACTCATTTCTTAATCTTCTTTGAAAATGTTTAGCAAGAATCTCTATTACGTTATTTGTTGGATTAATCACTCCATAATATATTTTATTATCTAATTCTTTAAATCTTAAAAATCCTTTTAATTTGTGTGCCTCACTTCCTACTTTTCTAGCTAAACGAATTACTCTATTAATACAGTCTATTGTTCGGTAGTGAAACACTTGGTTTTTATAGATAAAATATTTTTGCATAAATTGATAAATTGTTGTTTCTTTCTCTTTATCATCCGATAAAAAAGCATAATAAATAGTATGAATTAAACTCTTTGGAAACACTTTTTGAAATAAATCAACATTTTCTTCTTTCTTTTTGACTTCTAAGTAAATACATTCATCAAATAATCCTTTTTGATATTCTGTAGTGGTGATTTTATCTACTTTTATTTTTCTTTTAAATAGTTCTATTACCAAAGCAATAAAAGATGTAAAATCACCATCATATAAAAATATTTGATTCATTGAAATAAACTTAATTGAACATTTGATGAAGTTGTTGAAATCTTATCTTCTAAAATAAGATTAGCTTCTATAATGTTCTTTTTAAAGATATTTTGATTGGTGAAGTATTTACCATTACATAATAAAAAGTATTTTGCTCTTTTTAAGGAAATTCCCATTTTCTTTAAATCATTCCATTCTAGTGATGTGTACTTTCTAGAAGAAATAATCTTTTTAGCGGATCTAGGCCCTATTCCTGGTACTTTTAACAAATCATAGTAAGCAGCTTTATTGACTTCTTTTGGATATTCTTCCATGTGTCTTAAGGCCCAATCAGCTTTTGGATCTAATAAAATATTAAAATTAGGATTTTCTTTATCTAATAAGTGATTTACTTTATAGCCATAAAATCTTAATAACCAGTCTGCTTGATACAGCCTATTTTCTCTTTTTAGTGGAGGTATTTGCAATTTTGGAAGCAGAGTATCTTTATTGACTGGTATATATGCTGAATAAAAAACTCTTTTTAAATCATAGCGGTTATATAAGTATTCGCTTTTTCCTAATATTTCTAAATCAGTTTCTGGACTTCCTCCAATAATCATTTGAGTGCTTTGACCTGCAGGAGTAAAATTTCTATTTCTATTTTCTTTTACCGTTTTCATAATTGAATAAATTTTATTTTCATGTTTATTTGGTGCTAATAACTTTAAACTATCGTTTGTTGGTAGTTCAATGTTGGCACTTAACCTATCAACTAAATTTCCTAATTTTTTTAAAAGAATAGGACTTGCTCCAGGAATGGCCTTGGCATGAATATATCCAGAAAAATGATATTTTTTTCTAAGTAATGTGATTGTCTCAATTAATTTTTCCATCGTATAATCTGGATTTTTTAAAATACCGGAACTCAAGAATAGGCCTTCAATATAGTTTCTTTTATAAAAATTGATGGTTATCTCGCAAATCTCTTCTGGCTCAAAAATAGCTCTTTTTACATTATTGCTTTTTCTATTAATACAATACTTACAATCGAAAATACAACAATTGGTCATTAGAATTTTTAATAATGAAATGCATCTTCCATCACTGGAAAAAGAATGGCAGATTCCGCATTGAGCAGCATTACCTAGACCACCACTGTTTTTTCTTATACTGCCACTGGATGAACAGGATGCATCATATTTAGCACTATCTGATAGTATTGTTAGTTTTTCTTTTATTGTCATTTTTATCACCTAAAATAATTATACATCTGTTCGATATATTTGTCACGAATTTTTGTTCGTTTTTTTACAAAAAAAAAAAGATATTTAATTTTTATTAAATAATCTTTTCCTGATGGATATCATAATTTATGTTAACAAATTTATACCAAGTCCATAATGGCCGTTCTTTTCCAATATCGAAGGGGTAATCCGCCTTAAAATATCTCGCATGAGAGCAGTTTATTCCAGATAAAGCACAAACAGCACTCTTATTCTTATTTTCAGTACTTAGCGAAGATTCTAACTTATTTCTGAAAAAGTGTGATGCTTGTGGTATATATATATTTATCCCGTGTGTCCATAGTCGAATTGCATATATATATTTTTGTTCGTCATAACTCAAATTTGGATCAATTTCAACCTGTTTCAAAATATTTGAGTACATAAACAAAAATCCATTAAAGGGTATGGCCGTTTGATATGGCGTTTTAAATGTTGAAAAATCAAGTGATTCATTATATTTTAGAACAGGTAAATAATCAGATAACTCTTGGAAATGAAATTCAGCATTAAAATAAGTTTCTAAATACCCGTTATCTCCTTCTTCTGTAAAGACCCAACTAGTCAAAGCTGCTTTAGTCCCGCACATATTTAAATTGGACCGTGAGTATTCATCCCAACCACTAATGAAGCGAATGCTAGAATCTACTAAAGCAACATAATGTCCATTAACCTCCGATGAAATTTCATGTAATATTTGACTATAATTATAATTTTCATCAAAAGAAATAAACTTTTTAATGTTCATATTGGCAATTTCTTTTTTAGAAGGCTTTTTCTCCTTAATTGAGCCAACTATAAATTGGACCTTTTCTTTTTTGAAAGCTTTATCTAAGCAACTTTTTATACATTCTTTATAATCGTGAAATAAATCTACAACTAAAACATCTATCATTCCTTCTTCAATAATTCGTTTTTCCTCTTCTGATTTTCCCTTTCTAATGTATGATTTAGTATTTCTATATTCTTCATTATCCATATCCCCTGTTACGGCATTCAAATAAAGAGTTCTGTTTTCAAAATCTATTCCAGAATATCTTTCAAACTCATCTATCGTTCTAACTGTTCCAATTTTTAGTTCTTTTAAATAATCTTTATCATTCTTATGCGCTAATAATTCCAAAAACGCTTGTTTTTCAACTGCCATACTGTTTTCGACATCTAGAAACTTACGCTTTCCTCTATTGTATTGGTGATAGATATAACTAATATTTGAACTATAAACATTCCAACCGTGAGTAAATAAATTAATAGCCATGAACAGTTCGTCCCCAAAAAAGTACATTTTTGGATGTTGAAATACTTCTTTGTGAACTTGACTAAAAGAGAAAAAATTATTTCCAGAAATAAATGGAGTACGACTATATTTCACTGAATTTTCATTTTCAATCAAATCGCAACAAAATATAACAAATGGATTATTGCCACTATGAAAATCATCTACATACATTTTTCCACCGGGACATGGATTATTAAAAATAGCATCATCTAAACTTAAATTTAGCATCTCACCATTACAGTCTGGGGGATAGAAACTGATAATAGCTTTACTATCGTTCAAAGATAAAAGGGCTTCAATCATCTTTGTATCCCAATGCTTAACAAAACGCATATGAGAATCAATCTGATAAATGTATTTTTCATCTTCTATCATACTTTGACATATAGTTCTAGCATAACATAAGCCTTTTATTTGATTTTTATCAAGGCATTTTATTTTACTGTTTTTAATCTTTTTTAATATTTCATATTCTTCTTTGTCGCCATCTTGGTAACAAATAGAAAAACAAACTCTTTCTGGGCAGTCAGCTTGAATTAATGCACTATTTATGGTATTTAACAATTCTGAGTCATGATAAGCTGCTATCTCGATTAGTATTTTATCTTTTTCCATTTAAGCACCTTCTCTTCTCTATGATTTCAGTATATCATGAAAATAAAAATAGTTAAACTTTATTCATTGAGAATTCTCATTTCAAAAAAGCTTAAGTTCTTATTCAAGCTAACAATTAATTTTTACACAATGACTTTTTAGTTTTCTTTTTTGTCATATAAATCTATTTTTCTTTTATCAATGTTTTTAATTCATCATATATTTTTACCATTGCATAGGTATCTAGTTTACAGTATTTTAACAAATTATCTCTTAACTTTTTTGCCTGTTCTTCTTCTAAACTTTTTAAAGATAAATAAGCATTGCTCGCTTCATCTCCTTTATGAACTTGATCTAAATTGTGATAATCTAATGATTCGTCATTAGGAAATAAGGATGGTAAAACCTTTTTTATTGAATAACTGCCCTGCATTTCTTTCTGGTAATAATCCTGTTTAAAAAATGGAACCATTAAGTCGATGATATTGTCCCGAATATTTAATAAATGATTATGGTGCTCTGAAAATAATTCAGCCATTTCTTTTAATCTTGCTTTTTCAAAAGTTTGGTTATAAACTAAAACGCATGAGTTAAGAGGAATATCTTCACATAATTTTTTGGATAATTCAATCATGGGGTTTCCCTCATAATCATCGCTTAAGAATTCTTTATGATACAATTTTCCATTTTCTTCTAGATAATAATGTAAGCTATACTGAAAACATATTTGTTGATATGGTCTTGTTCCATCAATTGTAGGAATAACAGATTGGTAAGATTCAAAATCTAAAAAATATAATGGATAAGTTAGTTTGTTTAAAAACTCTTTAATGCTATCTATATTTATTTTCGGTGATAAATCATTTAATTCATATTTTACTTGTTCTAAAGCTTTCTCATTCAATGATTCATATTTTAGTACATCTTCAAAAGTAATATGATTCCTTTTATACATTTCTATTTTTTTATCAAAGTTTGTTTTCCAGCCAATATCAAAAACATTTGGTTTTGGTAATTTTTTGGTACAATATTCAAAGTAAGGGCAATCATAGGGGGTGTGACAGGAAAGAGATAAATCAATATTTGGTTCTCTATCTGAATTTATAATTTTTTTGTACTCTTCAATATTATTTCCAACTTCTTTTAAATTAATTTTACTAGTAACATCTTCAATATGAAAAAATTCATGAATATTAAATTCACCATTTTTTATATATTTACTATTAATATAGACAATAAAAGACTTTTTCACATTCATATCACATTTTTTTAGAACCCACGTTTGATATGAAATATCATCAATATAAATATTATCAAGACTTGTTGATGACTTTACTTCATATATTTCTACTCCATCTTTATCGTTTTTTAAAATATCAACGGCACAGAAATTACCATCATAATGAAAGGAAGCTTCACAAATGATATTTGGCTGTTCCTTTAATCTTTTTTTTGTTTCTAAAATCATTCCTTCTAGTCCTAAGTTATAGTCAATTAAAATAGATTTTCCAAAAAGTTTTCTTGCTAAATCTCCTACTTTATTTCCATTTTCAAAGATTGAATCCTTATTCATTTCTTTAGCTTCTTCTGGTTTATGTATTGATAACCAACATTTCTTTTTACAAGTTACTCCTTGAACATATCTTGATTTGGATAAATTCTGCATTCATATCACCTACTTTGATTATAGTATAATTCTTCTTTGGCTTCTCCATACTCTTGGGATGAATAAGCACATAAGATTACTATGATATCATAATCTTTATTTAACTCAACAAACCTATTATAGGCTTTTAGACATTGTTTTGTTGACTCTTTGGCTGGATTTTGTAATCCATATCCAAATATTTTTGAACTTATTAGTGGAAAAGATATAGAATGAAGATTATTCTTTTTTAATAATTCTAAAGAATTATAATAGGCTTTATACAATTCATTAAAGGCATTGGGGGTTATCCTAAAGTTAGGACCTACAGCATGAATGATGTATTTGGCATTTGTTATATTAAAAGCTGGGGTTATGGCTACCTCACCATCTTTTAAGGGAGTTTTGATACTCCTACAGGCAGCGTTTAATTCTTCATAACCTGCCTTTTTAAATATTGCACCACAAATACCTCCACCAGATATTAAGAGTCTATTAGCAGCATTTACAATAGCATCTACTTTTTGGTCTATACATGATTCGTTTTTTAACTCTAATTTGCTCATATTATCAC
>CACZQK010000075.1 GCA_902783315.1 uncultured Erysipelotrichaceae bacterium
GAAATGGGCTGTTAGCTCAGTTGGTAGAGCAACTGACTCTTAATCAGTGGGTCTAGGGTTCGAATCCCTAACAGCCCACCATTTTAAAGATAAAGGAACCTAACTTATTTGGTTCTTTTTTTGTTCCAAAAAATTGTGACTGTACTATAAATAGTATTGGTAGATAGAAATTCACTACTAAAAGAATTAATTTTCCTTATGCTATTAAATATAAGAAAAGAAAACATAATAAAAAGTATGGCTATTCTAACAATGAGATTGATAGAATTGGTCATACTTATCTCAACTATCTTGCTTATATTCACAAAAACCTAAACGTGAATGTATTACAATTAGACTTTTTAGGTGCCATTAAAACAAATAGTAGAAGTATTTTATCATTTATTTTGCCAAATGTCCATTTTACTGTCCTAGATATCATTAAAATCCCAATTCAACTACAGTTGTTAAGTTCTTGATAAGCTAGAGAAAAAATAAGAACTGATGCATTTAAAGTGGTTTTTGGAGAAGATTTGTATTACAAAATTTTAGATATTGTCAATGACAAACGTAAGGAAGTTTATTTTGAGCATTGACAATAAATTACATTTAAAATATTTAAACAAATAACTCCAAAGAACTGGAAATAAGTTTTAAAAATGGGCTTTAGTCTTGGCTTTTGGGGTAAGGAGGCATCTTTCTATAATTTTTGTCTTTTGCATAATCTTCATCGTCTTCTGAAGATGTTGGTTTCCTTAGTAGTGATATTATCCACTCTCTAAAAAAATCAATAACTTTCGTATCAAGCATTTTCTCCAATTTATCTTTGAGTTCTGATGTTCCTGATGGAAAAATTTCAAATGTAGGCACAATAGTATTATCGTCACCATCTAATGGTAACAATCCTTTTTTCAATTTATAAACTTTGCTTTGTTTATAATCACATATTTTTAAAGTATTATATTCTACATTTTGGATATCATCTATAGTTTCTATCGGTTCCCATTTTGTAGATAGTTGTATCACCTCTAACCATCCAGAAGATGTTTCAAATAAATTAGGATCTGAAATTTTAGAATAATATTTTATCAACTTTTTACCAAGTTTTCCAATCCCATAATCATCATCTTTTGTTTGAATTTCTGAGATTTCGATTGGATATGCTCCAAATGATGCTAATCTTATTTCTTTTGTACTCTCTATTAGAAATTCTTTATTATTTTCATTCTGCATTGTTTGAGATTCTATATAAAACGTTGGTATATCATTTTTAACATAAAATGATATTTTCTTTATATTGTTAGAAGAGTATTCAATTTCTAAGTAATAATTTTTCAAAAACTCTATTAAATTTTCATCAATTTCTGTCTTTTCTATATTTTCTATTGTTTCCGGTGATATAGATGATGATATAGATGTTGGCAATAGTTTAAGATAAGCTGTCAATTTTTTATTAAGTTTCATATATGTATTCTCCTTCCCACAGTGCCATTTTCAACTAACATTTCTGGGGCATCTTCCGAAGTTCCTAATTTCATTATTTGCGAAGTAACCAAGTTTATAAATTGCAACATACTCGCCTCTAAGTCGTATAGATCAGATTCTGCATTTTTTTCGTTATTTGCTATTTTGCATAATCCTGTTTTTGCTTTTTTGTAATTTTTTTCTAATGTTCTTATGTTTTCTTCTGTTAAAGCTGTTTCATTTAAAAACTTATTTAGTCTATCACGCATTTCCTTATAAAATCTTTCTGCGTTGGATTCTTCCTTGGAATTACCATGGGTTTTTACTGCGCCTAATACAAATATATAATCTTCTCGTCTTTCAAAAAATATTCGAATATTACTACTAATTTGTTTATATACGACATAATTTCCTACTTGATGTAATCCGTTTCCATGTTTTTTTGTTTTTATTTGACCTCCAGCTTCACATGATGCTATCAACACGTCTTCTAGTTGATTTAAATAATTGTACAGTAATTTTTGGTCTTCTATATTTTTTATGTTTTTTAGCAAGGAAGCCGTCAGCGTTGTTTTCTCTGGCTCAGATTCTGATGGGATTGCTAAAAATTTTATTTTTGGTTTTTTTAAATATTCTGATTTTTGATTTTCTGACGATTTCCACTTGTTTTTTATATCCTCAAAAACAGATTCTATTAATAGAAAGTTTCTTAAATAGCGTTTGTTATCATTATTTTCTTCTTCTAATTCTTTTAATTCTTCTAATTCTTCTGTGTTTTGATTTTCTGCTTTTAAATTTTTTATAATAGACTCGAATTCTTTTATGTTTTTTTCTAGATTTTTATAAGCAGCCTCAATACTCTCAATTGCTATCCCAAGTGCTTCTATTACTATAAATGGATTTAAATTGTCATTTTTTATAAACTCTATTCCTATCAATTGTTCACAAATAATTCTTCTTACTAAATCTTCTCTATTAAGATTATCAAAACTAGAGCTATCAAGATTACGTAATCTTTCTCCTGTTATAAAACTCGTTAATTTTACTTCAAAGCTTCTTACAAGTTGTTGTAATAATATTTGTTCCATTTTTATTGGAGTTTTCCCTTTCCTCCTTTTAGTCCTTTATTAACGGCAAATCCTTGAAGAATATTTGTTTCAAAAGAATGTGTTTTACTCATTCTTTTTTTATAATCTTTAATTCCAATATTAATCATTTCATCTAAAACTTGACTAAAATTAATGTGTTTTGCATCCCATAAGTAGAATGCTAAGCTGCCAGGAATTGAATTCAATTCATTAATATATACCTTTTTTTCCTTGGAGTCAATCATAAAATCAATTCTGGCATTTCCAGCTGATCCTAGAGCTTTGAATGCTTTTAGAGCAATACTTTCTATTTCTTCTCTCATGTTTTTATCAATTTCTGCTGGGATTCTTCTATTAGCGGAAGCCATTCCTTTACTAGATGACTTTAAAGCACTTACTTTAGCTCCTTTTAACTTACCTTTACCATTTCCAACATATTTATCTTGGTAAGTCAAAATTTTATTATCTGTTAGGACTTCTTCTAACTCACTTAATTTTTGAGACTCATAATTACCCATAACAGCTACATTTACTTCTAAAAGATTTTCGGTAGCTTCTTCTACAAGAATTTTTGTATCATATTGAATAGCTTCTTCTATGCCTTCTATTAATTTTTCTTCAGTTTCACAATAACTAATTCCCACACTTGATCCAGTTGTTGCTGGCTTAACAACTAATGGATATTTTAATTTATTTATCTTCCTCATAACTTCGTCTTTATTATCACGATAGTCTGAATCATAGAAACAAGTAAAGTCTTTCATTGGAAGATTAATTTCTTTCCATATGCTTTTCATAATTGACTTATCTTGGCCAGCAACAGCAGCATATACATTAGGTCCTACAAAAGGGATACCAATTGTTTGTAGATATCCTTGTAGTGCTCCATCTTCAACATTAGTTCCATGAACTATTGGGAAGGCGATATCTATTTCTTTTACACAGTTTTTAAACAAGCCATTCTTTTTTTGTAAAACATAGCTTCCATCTTTGTAGTATAGAACAACGTTGTCACTATACTTTTTTATTAAATTGAAGTCTTGATATACATCTATATCTTTTAACATGTCACCTGTATACCATTCTCTATCTTTGGTAATATAAATTGGTATTACTTCATATTTTTCTTCATCCATTTTATTCATAGCTTGAATGGCAGAAATAATACTTACCTCATGTTCAACACTTTCCCCACCAAAAATAACTCCTACTTTTATCTTCATAAATTCACTCTCCTATTTTTCATTATATGTATCTGGCAAATCATTTTCAAACAATGCATATACATCTTTATCTTTAGCAATTTTCTCTATGTATGGGTATGCTTCTCTGACATCGTTAAATACTATTACCTTATCTTTATCAAAACCTTTTGTTAATAAACCTTCTTTGATTGGTTTTGTTTTCTTCTCCCCAATTAAAATTGCATAGTCTGCTACTTCACTGATTTGTTCACCAAATATTTTATTATATTCGTTTTCTTTTTCACCAAGTTCAATCATGCCTGGAGTTACAACAATTTTTGTTCCTGGCATCATGCCTAGAACTTTGCAGGCATTTTCAGCGCCTACCGGATTTGAATTATAAGCATCATCAATCATAAAGAAATTGCCTAATTTTTTTAATTCTAATCGGTGCTCTACTGGTTTTACTTTTTTTACAGATTGTTGTAAATCTGAAACTGATATATCAAATTCCCTACCTAAAGCAAGAGCGGCAAGAATATTGTATACATTGTGTTTTCCTAACAATTTTGTTTGAAATTCATGCTTTTTCTTATCTCCTTTAAATATTACATTAAAAGTAGTTCCATCATGGTTGCATTTAATATCGGTAGCACGAACATCAACATCTTCAGCGTCAATTCCTATCCATAAAATTTTAACATTATTTTTCAACTCATAATTTACTTGTTTTGGGTCATCTTTATTTAATACACCTACTCCATCTGCTGGTAATGATTCTATAAGTTCAAACTTTCCTTTTTGAATATTTTCCTCACTTCCAAAGCTTTCTAAGTGAGCTGTACCAATTCGTGTTAAAATACCATATTTTGGTTTAACAAATTTGCAAAGAGCTTTAACTTCTCCTCTAACATATGCTCCCATTTCTGCTATAAAGATTTCTGTAAACTTATCCATGTGATTATTTATCGTTATCATTAATCCATATGGAGTATTTAAGTTTCTAGGTGTTGGTAATGTATTATATTTTACATTTAGGATATCTGCCAAAATATTTTTACTACTTGTTTTACCATAACTTCCAGTAATTCCTACTACTTTTAAATTTGGAATACTTTTTAATTTGGTCTTAGCCTTATGCAAATAGTAATAGTAAACACATCTTTCAACAGGATGATTAATCCATACAGCAAGAAGGGCTACAAATTTGTTTAAATATACCATTAAGCTTATTATTAGGAGTAAAATCCAAACTGTTTTTAAATTTTCTAAATGAAATAATAAAATTATTGTTGGTATTGCATATAGAACACTTGTTGTAAAGATTAATCTCTTAATTCTAGCAGTGACTACTAGTTTTTTCTTATTTTGATCATTTTCTATTATTTTGTTCCATTTAAATCCAATGAAAACCCAAAGTGCAGATATTACTAACATGCATATGCTAGATATTAAGTCTAAATCAAATAAAACAAATATTCCAACTAGGCATGTTGCTACTATCAATAAATCAAAATCTAAAAATTCTTTACTATTTTTCCCTACCCATTTTAAATATCTATTATTTTCATTGTACAAATTTTGTTGTAGCATATGAAGTGATCTTTTAGTTTTATAAAAAGTTGCATAAAATGCTGATAAAATGTATATAATAATAATCATAAAATACCTCCTAAATAAAATTATTTAATATACTTATTACACTTTGTAAGTTTTCCAAATATGCATAGTGTGTTCCTGGTAAAACTATCAAAGCGGCGTCAATCATTATTTTTTCTAATTCTTTAGCATCCATTAGCGGTGCTTCTGTATCATTATCTCCCCAAATTAGAAGTGTTGGTTCTTCAATTTCTCTTGCGTATTTTGACAAATCTTCATTTACTACTTCTACTAAAGTTTGTCTCATAATTGGGCTTGCTGCTTTATAATCTCTTGACCCTATAAATTGTTTCATATACTCAGCTATTCCGTTCATTCCGGGGAGTTTTTTTATACTTTTTAGGATTTTTACTTTGAGTGGTAATTGTTCTTGTATCCGAATACATGGGCTACCAAATAAAATTAATTTTTCTATTGGATTATATGCAGAATAACGAATGGCAACTCTGCCTCCGAAAGAATGTCCCATAATGATTGGTTTTTTTATTTTTAATTGTTTTATAAGCCCTTCTAGTAGCAAGGAATATTTTTCAATATTCCATGGTTCAGGCGGCTCTTTTGTTTCTCCGAATCCTGGAAAATCTAAAATTGTAATTCTAAATTTGTCACAGAAGGCATCCCCTAGTGGCTTCATCATTTGAATGTTTTGCCCCCAACCATGGAGTAATACTATATCTTTCCCTTCCCCATATTGTATGTAATTAACTTCTATATTTTGTATGTTTATTTTCATTTTGCATCACCTACTCTTTTTGATGTAATCTTCTTTACACTTTTTCTATTAATTTAAGACTATATTCTGTACTTGTATTTTGTTCAAATGTGTAATTAAAAGTATTCAATTTCGATCCATATTTACTTAAAATTTCTCTTTGATTAGCTTTGCCATTTTTTAGTACTAGCTCTCCTATTTTTTTTGTTTTTGTTTCATCCTTATACAAGTTAATACTACTGGCGATGGTGGTTCCTGGTTCTATTTCATAGTCTACAAAAACTATTTTTCTTGTGATAATTACTTTATCTCCTTTAAGGGTTGTTTTTGCATTCAACGCCATATATTCTGATGGATAAATATTGGTATCTGTTGGCGCTATATAATCATACGCTAAGGTAGTAGTATTATAGGCAATTTTAAGATAGTCAGTTGAGTTTACTTGAATTGGCTCATATTTCAGATTATTTCCAAATATTCTTGTGAAGTTACTTTTAGCTATTGGTTCAGGAATCGACAAAAGCATATTTACTTCTTTGAAATCACTTCTGATACTAGTATAGATTGCTGCTCCTAAGTCAAAGTTTTTTGCTTCCAATTTTTTTTGATTATAAATATATGCAAAATAATTGGATTTTGGATCATTAAAGGCTTTATCTAACTTTGTTAATGTTTCACTGATTTGATAAAAAGCATTTAAATCAATACTGACATCATCAATTTTTGTTAATATTTCTTCGTCTTCTTTTTTAGAGATTAGTCTATCATAAGCAATATATCCTCCTAAACCTACAATAATTAGTAATAGTATTATTATAATGATAATGGTGCCTTTTTTTTCTTCCATAGCTCCCTCCCTTTACAATTATCCTTTTCTCATTTATTATATAAAAAATAGATGAATCATTCAAGAAAAATTCATATTTATTTATAAGTTTTATATGAATGTTGATTATTACATTCATGATAATAGAAAGTTTATCAATTGCTTTTATTATGATAAACTAATGGTGAATAATGTTAAAACAGAAAGGTTATTTTTAATATGAATTTACTAAAGTATAAAAACAAAATTAATAGAAACGTTATGCATATCGCCACTGTTAATAAAGAAAACAATCCGAATTTAGCTGTTGCTACCAATGTATTGGTACTTGATGAAAATAGAATTATTATATCAATTAATGAAATGATTAATACTCAGAAAAATGTTCAATATAATGCAAATGTTGTTCTTACGGTTTTTGATAAAAATTATATAGGTCTTAGATTGTTTGGTACTGCAAAATTTTATAAAAGTGGAAAGTACTATGATTTGTGTAAAAAAGAATTCTTTCCTAATGGAAAAATATCTCCTTGTGGAGCAACTAAACCTAAAGGAGCTATGATTATTACAATTTTAAAAATGGAAGAATATAAGTAATTAAAATAAAATAATTAATGTTTATATGGAGGCTTTTTATGAAGAATATGGATGATAAAATCTCTTTTAATAAAATAAAAATAGTTGGGGCTTGTGAGAATAATCTTAAAAATGTTTCTTTAGATATTGATAAACATAAGTTTAATGTCGTTACAGGAGTTTCTGGAAGCGGAAAGTCTTCTTTGGTATTTGATTCAATTTATGCAATGGCTCAGACTGCTTTTTATGAGACTTTATCCACATATATTGTTAAAAACTTACCAAAAATAAATAAACCTAATGTTCAAAGTATAACTAATTTATCTCCTTGTGTTTTAATAGAACAGAAAAAAATTGGTACAAATCCTAGGAGTACAGTTGGAACTTATACAGAAATCTATACTTATTTAAGGCTTCTTTATTCTAGGCTTGGTACCCCTAGCTATGATAGTAGCTATTTTTCCTTCAACACTTCAAAAGGTGCCTGTAGAAAATGTGGAGGTTTAGGGGTTGAATTTGTTGTTGATAAAGAGAAATTGATTGATTTTAATTTATCTTTAAATGAAGGTGCTATTAAACATAGAACATGGAAAGTAAATTCTAGATATTTTAATATTCAGAAAGCAACTAATTTTTTTGATATGAACAAGAAATTAAAAGACTACTCCGAAGATGAACTTTATTTATTATTATATAAAGAACCTACAACTTTTATGAGTCAAAATGAAGGCTTTGTTCAAAATTGGTCTTATGAAGGCATTATTCACCGTTTATTAAAAAGGCAGGCTGATTCTAGAGGCTTGCAAATAAATGATTATGATAAAAACTTTTTTGTTCAATGTGAGTGTTCGGCTTGTGGTGGTTCTAGATTAAATAATCTTGCTTTAGAGGTTTCTGTTTATAATAAGACACTTAAGGATTTATTAAGTTTAGAAATAGTAGATTTATATAACTTTATTTTGAAAATTAAAGATTCTCAAGTTTCGGAAATAGTTTCTAAGCTAAAAAAAGATTTAGAAAAATTAATCTCATTAGGAATTGGATACTTAACACTTAATAGATCTGTTTCTACTTTATCTAATGGGGAATCACAAAAAATAAAACTGGCAAAAAGTATGAACAATACTTTAAATGAACTAATTTATATTATGGATGAACCTAGTCTAGGCTTTCATAGTAGAGATGTTCATAAAATAATTAATTCTATTAAGAGTATTGTTGCAAATAATAATACAGCTATTGTCGTTGAACATAATAGAGAAATTATTAATAGTGCTGATACTATTATTGATATTGGGCCAGAGTCTGGTGAAAATGGTGGTTCTATCATATACACGGGAAGCATTAATGGTATACTTAATCATCCGTTGTCCATTACTGGCAAATACCTAAAAAATAAGAAAAAAATGCATGATGTGGTAGAAAAAATAAATAAATTCTACGAAGTTTCTGGAATAACTATTAATAATATTAAAAATATGAGTATAAAAATCCCACTTCATTTATTAACTTGTATTACAGGAGTTTCTGGAAGTGGAAAATCTTCTTTAATTCGATATCTAATAAATAATGATGATACACTTATTAAAATTGGGAAAGAAAATATAGGATTAAGTAGTAGAAGTAATGTTGCAACTTATATGAAAATATTTGATACTATTCGAGAAATCTTTGCTGAAGAAAATAGTATTAGTGCCAGTGAGTTTAGTTTTAATTCAACTGGAGCTTGTCCAAATTGTAATGGTGCTGGCATTATAAAATTGGATATGCATTTTTTAGGTGATGTAAAACAAACCTGTGATGTTTGCCATGGAAAACGTTATAAAAATGAAATATTGCAGTATTTATATAAAGATAAAAATATAAATGAAATTTTAGAAATGACTGTTGGAGAAGCACTTTACTTTTTTGATAATTTTGATATAAAAGAGCGTTTAAAAATTCTTAAAGATGTGGGTCTAGATTATTTGAAATTAGGTCAAACACTTGATACTTTGTCAGGTGGTGAAGTTCAAAGAATTAATATGTCTAAGTATCTTGTGAAGAAAGGCAATATTTATATTTTTGATGAGCCAACACAAGGACTGCATTTGAGAGATATTGAGCTTTTAAAAAAAGTAATGAGAAAAATGATTTATAATGGTAATACAGTTATTGTAATAGAACACAATTTAGACTTTATTATTGATACTGATTACATTATTGACTTAGGACCAGATGCTGGAAAAAATGGTGGCAAAATTGTTTATGAAGGATATTTAAAAGATATAGTAAACACTAATACGTATACAGCTTTAGCAATAAAAAAGTATTTAAATGATTAATTTTATGGTAGGAGAAAAAAATGAGTAATGTAGAATTTATTAATGATGCTTATACCAGTGATGATTTACGTCTTCCAATGGTTCATTTTGAGAGTAAGGAAAAAGATATTTGTGTGGTATTCATTCATGGAATGTGTCAAACAATAATTGATAATTATTTTGCTATTGTGTGTGGAAAAAATTTTGAAAAAGAAAATATTGGCTTTCTTTATGAGCACAATAGAGGCCACTCTATTGAAAATGATATACTTCTTAAAAATGGAAACTTCAAAAGATGTGGGTGTATGTATGAAATTTTTGAGGATTCTGTTTTAGATATTGACTTAGCTATTAAGCAAGCAAAGAAATTAGGATATAAAAGAATTATTTTAATGGGACACAGTTATGGTTGCAACAAAGTTATTTATTATTGTTATAAAAAACATCCTGAAATCTTAGGAATTATACTTGCTAGTGCCCCTGATATGGTGGGTCTTCAATTATTTAGGCAGAAAGATTATTATCAACTAATTAATGAAGCTAAACAAAACATAGCTAATAGTGAACCTTTTAAACTTCTTAGCAATTTAGTCGAAGATTATATGTATATGAGTTCTCAAACATATCATAATTGGTACCATAAAAATTCTAATTTAGATAATTTGCCTGTTATGGGATATTCTAAAAATTGGTACCAATTTGAAAGTATAGATGTTCCAATACTTACCTTTTCTGGAGAACTTGAAACAGATAATTATTTACATTTAGATTTACTAAAAGAAAAGGCAATAAAATGCCCTAGTTTTTCTAGTAAAATAATTAAAGATGCTAATCACTTTTATCATAATAAAGAAAATGAAATAAGTACTTTGATATGTAATTGGATAAAGAGGTGTTTTTTTGAATAAGTATGTTTTCTTTCCAACTAATAATGTAGGAAAGTTTGATCGATATAAAAAGTCTTTTGAGAAAAATGGGATTCTTTACAGGCGTTATTATAAAGATATTAAAGTTGATGTTATTGAAGATGAAGAATCTCTTGTTGAAAATGCCAAAAAGAAAGCTAAAGCATATTATAGTGAATACAAAAAATATTTAAAAGAAAAATTTCTTATTATGACTACAGATGAAGCTTTATATATTGATGGTTTAAATGATGAGGAACAGCCTGGTATTTATGTTAGAAGATTTGATGGCCTTAATCGAGCTGAGGATCAGGAAGTAATTGATAAATATACTTCTTTTGTAAAAAAAATGGGTGGTGAGGTAAGAGCTAAATGGGTATATTCTCTTATCGCTTTTGATGGAAAAAACTATTATGACTATTCTTGGGATGAAATAGTCTTATTTGGTGATACTTTACACCTTCCAATTACTAAAGGATATGTGCTAAACAATATCACTATTGTCAAAAAGGAGAATAATAAAAATATTATGCTTTCAGATTTATCTGATGAAGAAAGATATAATTATCTTGCAAAATATACAGACAAAGTCTGTAAATTTGTGATTGATAAATTGTAAAATCTATATTTTAATTTGTCATAGATGTTATAATTAGGATAATGAGTAGTAAAGGAGTATCTTAAGCTTATGGAAAGTAAAATTAGACTAGTAAATAATAAATGGTTAATTCCCCTACTTTTAATTTTTATTGTTTTATTAGTAGTTCTTTTTGTTAATTTTAATAAAGAAGGCCAAATTAAAATGAAGGTTAAAAGTACTTTAGAGAAAATTGTGGAAAAAAGTGATTTAGAAACGGTTACATTTACTTATAATGTGATTGCAAAGCAATGTAGGGATAACGAAGTCTGTGATAAAACAACAAATGATATAAATAATTTTAAATATGTTGTATCTTGTAAAGGTTCAATTGTTGCGGGAATTGATTTTAAAAAAATAATGGTTGATGTTAATCAAAAAAACAAAAAAGTAGTTATTAAAATACCTGAGGCAGCTATTATTGATGAACCTAATATTCTTTCTATTAAATTTTTAAATGGAAATGAATTGCCAGCATCAGAATTACCTAACGCTAGAAAGCTATGTCAAGAAACAATAAAAGAAAAAAGCAGTGTTGATGAAAAACTAATACCTGCTGCTAAAGAACAATCTATAATTGTTCTTGAAGAATTTTATAATCAGTGGATTAAAGCATATAATTCTTCTTACAGTGTTGAAGTGAAATGAGAGGTGTTATTAGAATGAAAAAAATTATTGTTATAAATTTACTTTTAATCTCCTTATTTTCTTTGACTGGGTGTAAGAAAGATGAAGAGAAAATTTTAGCGGAAAATATAAAGAAAATGCATTTAACTGGTAATTTGGTAACTTATCAAGCTTATTATCATAATGTGGTGGAATATGATAAAAAAGCTGGGACTGGTATTACTCACCTCTTTGAAGAAAATCGAAAGTTGTTTGCTGAATACACTGGAACTATAAAATTAGGAATTAACTTATCAAACGTTAAAGTTAGTGTTTTGGGTAGAGAAATAAATGTTTTTATTCCGAAGGCTTCTGTTATTGGTTCTCCTAATGTCGATAAAGATGATTTTAAAGAAGAGAACTTTATTGAATCTCGAGAAGGAATCAATAAAAATCCAATTACTGCTGATGATAGTGCAATAGCATTTGATAAAGCTCAAGCTGAAATGTTGGAAAGTGCTTCACGAGATGAAGAATTATTAGCAAAAGCGCAGCAAAGAGCTAAGATTATAATCGAAGAAAACATTATTCAATTTAGTGGATTAAATCAAAAAGATTATTCTATTGATTGGGAGTATGAACAATAGAAAAGAAACTATAAGAAAAGATTTAAGGGAATAATAAATTTCCTATAGTGTTTCTTGTGAAAAAAACAAATAATATATAGAGACCTAGTAACAGAAATGTTTTGTTTCTAGGTTTTTATATTCCATACTCTACGATTTATTATTCACTGATTATGATATTTTTATTTGTATTATATAATATAATATTAAAAAAATTAAAGATTGGTGGATTTTTTTATCAAATATTTATGATTTTTGTCATTATTTTTAATGCTTTTTTGATATCACTTAATACTTCTATGTTTTGTTTTCTTTCATTTTTTTGAAAAAACTAATAATATATATCAAGATATGCATCACTATTGTGAAAATAATTATGAAATATATAGTTATTCTGCTGGGCTATAGATGAATTTCATTATGCTGTCAGACATAATAGAATTTTATATATGGATAACTTTTTATCTATAGCATATAAAGAAAAAAAGAATTATCTGAAGGCGAATACTATCATTATTTAAATACTCATAAGTGCAAATCAATTCATAATAAATAATAATTTTCATTATAGTTTAAAAATTTATAACTTAGTTCTTTACTTACTGATTTTCTCTAACGTGACTTTTGTCTTTATTAATGATATCATATTTTTAAGAAGAAGGAATTTTTATGAAAAAGAAAATATTCAATTATTATGCAGTTATTATGACTATGTTTTATTTTATGTACAATGTTGGATTGAGATATTTTAATATAAGTGGTTTGTTTTATAGAATAATTGTATATTTATTGATAGTTGTGAACGCAATTATTTTAATTATTTTTCGAAAAGATATTAAGTATAAAGACTTGCTATGCACGCTTTATTGTTTTATATGGGTGTTTTCAAAGAATCTTCCACAACTTTTTTTTGCAGTTTCTAATATAATCATCTTTTTCTTTACTAGTCCTTTTAAGAGTAAAATCTTAAAAGGATGTGGTGGTATAGCTATTTCCTTATTATTATATGTAATATTTATGTTTTCTTATGATGAAAATATAAACGAAGATTTTTCTAGGAGCAACATTCATAGTAATAAACATTATTATTGTGAAAATAATTATGAGGCATATGTTCTTACAGCATCAGCAATTGATAGTTATCATTTTTGTATTGGTATATATCGTGATATTTTGAACATTGATGATTTAATACAAATATCTTATAACAAAGCTAGTGATGTTTCGTATGAGGAATATGATAATTTTTTAAATACTCATAAATGCAAATTGGTTGGTGAAGTTGATGAATCTAAATAAAATAGCTCATTTTATAAAAACTAAGAGAAAAGAGTTAAATATGACTCAAGAAGAATTAGCTGAAAAGTTATTCGTTACTGAAAAAGCCGTTTCAAGATGGGAAACAGGGAGAGGGACACCTGATATTTCTTTATTACTTCCCCTATCCAAAGAATTACAGGTAGATGTTTCTGAATTGCTAAATGGTGAAGATAAAAATAAAAATGATTTAGAAAAATTAATTGAATATCACGAAATAACTAAAGCACATAAATATAGCTTTCAATTTAAATTAACTATTTTCTTTTACATATTATCAATATTATCATTCTTATTTTATCTAAGATTTGAATATGATTTGAATATAGAAGTTAATTATTTTATTAGATTATTAATTGTAGCTATTGCTTCTATATTCGTAATAATTGGTAATAGTATTCCTATATTATATAATTTTACTATTTAATATGGTAATATTTGCTAGATATAATAGTATTAGTAGTTATAACTTAGTTCCTTTTAAATCTATAATTGATATATTTAAAAATGGTACAATATATGAAGTTATTATAAATATATTAGGAAATTTATTTATATTTATGCCGCTAGAGTACTTTTTTGTTGAATTATTTAAAGTTAAAAGTTTTCCAATAAATTTCATGTTATCATTTGGAATAATATTGTTAATAGAGCTATTTCAGTATATATTTAAAATTGGAGTTTTTGATATAGATGATTTGTTATTATGTACCTTTGGAATGATGTTATTTTATGTTATATATACAAATAGAAAAAGCTTTTAAATATTTATTTTATTGATATGTGTTTTTTTGTTAATAAAAAAACTAATGATTTATAAAGAATTAAAACAATTAGCTATTATTTTTTAAAATAATTTTATACAATTAAATTATAGAAATTAACTTTGAAAGGGAATGATTTAATGAACATTGTAGTTTTATTCTTTCTATTATTTTTCTTGGCATTATTTGTTATATCCTTTGTTAGAGATAGAAGTAAATATCGAAATTGTTATTATCTTTTTTTCTTATTATTTTTTATGATAAATTTTCTACAGGCAATTGATGTCGTAAGTATTAGCTTAATCTTTGGAATAGTACTCCTATTCATTTTATTCTTACCTTTCTTTCTGGTTGCAAATGGTATTCTTATGATTAAACGAGAAGGCTTTGGCTTATCCCATATATTATCACTGACATTAGGATTACTAATTGGCTTTGGGGAGATAATAACTTTTTTTGTAGTTTTAGTTCAAGGATTTTTAAATTATACAAAAGTAAATCACTTGCTTATTATAAGTAGAATTAGTATGGTTCTTAGTGTGTCTATTATATATATATCAATAACTTTTGCAGTTTTTATTATATATTGCCTTTTTTTACAAATTATTCCTAAGAAGAAGAACTTCAATTATATAATTGTTCATGGATCTGGCTTAATTGATGGTAATAAAGTATCTAAACTACTTTCTGATAGAATAGATAAGGCAATAAAAATATATAGAAAGTCTTCTGTACCAGCTAAATTAATATTATCTGGTGGACAAGGTAATAATGAAAAAATATCAGAAGCTGAAGCTATGAAAAGATATTGTATAAAAAAGAATATTGCAAAAGAGGATTTGTTGAAAGAGGACAAATCAAGAACAACATTTGAAAACTTAGAAAATGCTAAAAAAATTATTGATAATAGAGATGATGATAAAAATATTGTTTTAGTAACAAGTAATTATCATGTATATAGAGCTTTAAGATATTGTAAAAAAATAAAACTAAAATGTACTGGAGTTGGGAGTCATGTAGCATTTTACTATTGGCCTAGTGCTATAATAAGGGAATATATTGCTATTCACGCAGAAAAAAAGCATTTAATAATCCTAATAATTGGTTGGATAATGTTTATGGTACCATTAATTCTATCTTTTCGTTAAAAAAATAAGTTCTAAATTTTGATAATAGTGTTTACTAAATTTAAGTTTATCTTACTATTTAGAGTTAATTAAAAATGATAGTGACAATAAACCTGTACTTAATAATTTTTGCTTACTAATTAATATATAAAAAATTTATCAAGTTAATGAAGATGCTACCTTTGAAACTAAATATGATGAAATAAATGTAGGTGTTATAAAAAAGTTACTGATTTAGATAGAATACTAAGTATATCAAAAAAATATCTTTCATTGTTTTATTAATAGTTTAAACTAGATAAAAATTAAACAAGCGACTATAATTCATAGTCGTTTTTGCTTGTTTGATAAAATTTTTCAGCAACTCCATCTATTTATTATAAAAAAATGGAACTATTCTAGTTCTACGATTTTTACAAATGGAGCGACATTTTGTCATATATACGCAAAATATCACGTTGTATAAGGCAATCAAGATTCCCAATTGGAAATGAAATATAACATACATTTTGACAAAAGAAAAGACCCTAAAATAAAAAGTGGGAATTTATACTCCCACATAGCTTGTAATATCTTAATCTTATTTTAATTTTGTTTTCTTAACCATATACTTGTTGGTGATGTATTATCTAATTTTGTATATGAATTGTTATTTTCATCATATAAAATTTGTGGTAGATTTATTTTAATATTTTGATTATTTGGGTATGTTTTAGGAGTTTTCAATTCTTCCAATATCGTGTTATCAAACATATAAGTGGTATTTGTTACATTTGACATATCCCAATTACTTAAATCAGCATATTTTAATAATCGACACTGATTAAACGACCCATTCATTGTTGTTACATTCGATACATTCCAATTTTCTAAGCCTGCTAAACTTTTTAGACTGAATGATGCTTGAAACATATAATCCATATCTTCTAAACTTGATGTATCCCAGTTTCTTAGCGAATAAAATGAACTTATTTCATTTTGATATGTAGCATTCCCAAAAAACATCCTATTCATTGTTTTTACTTTCGATACATTCCAATTCGCTAATGGCATAATATCACTAAGGCTATCTGCATTTTGGAATAAACATTTCATATTTTCAACATTAGATACATTCCAATTTTCAAGAGCTGATATATCTTCCAAAAGATAACTATTCGTAAACATACCATACATAGTTGTCACTTTTGATACATCCCAAGTTTCAAGTCCTTTTAAATTATTGATACTATAAGAGTAAGCAAATGTTGCTGATAAATTTTCAACGCTTTTTGTATCAAATTTTGATAAACCAGAAATATTTTCTAGATTATTAATATTTCTAAATATTTGTGAAGAATTTTCATTCATATTAGGAGTTTTATCTTCACTCCACCAATATATTGTTCCATTATCAAACCACATATATATTGGATATGGTGATTCTAATGTTGATACAATATTTTTGTTCTCTTTATTTGTATTATTTGGTTCATTGTCAGAATATTTAATAGAAGTAATCATCTCATCTTGGAAACTATACCCATTTGCAACAGTTGAAGTATCATCACCAGCTAGTTGTTTCATTTTAATATTCACTTCTGGTCCTATTAAAAAATAAGCTTCTTTACCATCTATTTGTATCTTGGTTTCTACTTCTATATCATATTTACATAAAGCATAAACTGATATTGGAATAATGGTTGCTAATCCAATAATTAAAATCATATACTTGGTTGCTTTCTTCTTTTTAAATACTATTAACAAAACACCACCTGACAATAATACAACAAACAAGTATCTGACTAATAAATCTCCCGTTTCTGGATTTTTTAAAGTGTCTGGAACATTTATTGTATCTTTATTTGATAAATTAACTGACATTGTGTTTGTATCATTAAAACTATCATTAACCAGTAAGTTTGTAGGGACCTTATTTTTGTATTCTATTTTAAGCTTAATTATTTTTTCACTATTTGCTTCTACAACACTTGAATTATCATATATAAATTCATATTGTAAATAATCTGTATTTATTTTTAATGATTCTTCATCGAAATAAAAATTCTCCTTTGAAGTGTTTTTTACTTTTAAAATATATTCTATTGAATCTCCAGGATCATACATTTTTAAATCCAAATTAATCTTTTTATCATTTATACTAGCTTCTGTTACTTCTTTTGCATTTCCAGTAGTTGTATTTAGTTTAATTGATTCTATTTTTATATTTGATGAATCACATGTTTCTGCATTTACATAAATAGGTATAGACATAATGAATAATAAAATTGATAACAAGTACTTTTTCATATTTTTACACTTCCTATTCTAAATAAATTATACAGAATAATTATTTATTAATCAATTATTTGAGTACAAAAAAACTAGTCACTTGACTAGTTAAATTCATATGGAGCAATTGTGTATCTCGTTTGAGAAACATTTTACTACAAATGTAATGAGATAAAACTCAATTACATGCTCATTATAACACATATTTTTTAAATTTCTATCAATTTATTGTAATAAAAAATATTTCGTGTATAATAGTAAATCAATTGGGGAGGTTTGAAAATATGTCTAAATTAGTAGATATAAAAGGTTATTGGAATGAATTTTATATAAAAGATTATATGAATAAGTCTTGTGAGAATGATTTCAATGACAATGATATGTGGGAAGGTAAATTATTATTAGAAGATGATGGTTGGTTTGAAGGAATAGTAGTAGATCCATTTAGTTCTTACATTGAAAATAGATTTGTATTTGGTATATATTTTCCTGATAAAGTATTTAAATTATATAAGTTTACTCCAATGAGTATTAGTAATCCGTTTGTGTTTCATGCTAAAAAGGATTGTGAAGGTTATAATGGAATGTTTGAAATAATAGGATCATTGGGGTCTCTTCCATATGGTAGATGCCGTATTTTAACTAGTCATATAGATGTAAAGAATAATCCAGTTGAGCAAATGGCTATTGAAGAAGATAAAAGAAAATTGCAAGAAAAAATCCAAGCGTACAAAGATAACATAATGGATGATGTGGGAAGAGAATTCTATGAAAATGCAATTGCACAAAGAAGTAGTTTATGCAAAATAATATTAGCAAATTATGAAGGACGAGAATTTACTACTGAAGAAATGCAACAAATCATGGAAGAATGTCAACCAGTTAATGAAAGAATTATGAAAGCTACTGAGGAAGAAGCTAAAAGACTTGTAAAAGAAATGCCTGAAAATTTATTTGAAGATGACGATGATGAATTACCATTTAAATAATAATTAATATAAATGCAAAAGAACGGTTATAATTCATAGTCGTTTTTGTTTGTTTGATAAAATTCTTCAGCAGCTTCGTCCATTTCTCTATTAATGGAACTAAGTGCTTTATTTATTTCTGATTTATTAATAGTTCTAGGTGGATTAAAAATAACTCTATGTTCTTTATCAGTTATTAAGTTTTTATTATTTCTATCGTTATGATATTTGAATTTTTTGTAAGATATTTTTAAATAAAATAAAAACGTCGATTAGTTCGACGTTTATTTCAAATGGAGCGGGTGTCGTAGATATTTACAACTCTTTCTCTAGCAATATGATAAATATCACTCACTATATAAAGTATAGCATATTTCTTTGATAAAATACACATTTTTTAGATAAAAAGTTGAATTATTGTGATATAATATGGGTGATTTTCAATTTCAAGGAGGTTTATTGTGGAATTAAATTTTTTAGGACGAGGTGCTTCATTTAACCCTAAAGAAGGTAATAATTCAGCATATTTTTTTGAAAATAATCAATTGTTTTTAATTGATTGTGGAGAAAGCATATTTGAAAGACTTGTTGAAAGTGGGCTATTGGAAAGTGTTGAATCAATTAATTTAATGATAACGCATACTCACTCTGATCATATTGGTAGTTTAGGAAGTTTAGCAATTTATTCTTTTTATGCATTACATAAACCATTAAATATTATATTACCTGAAAATGCAAAGCACTTACCTAATATTGAAAAAATATTGAGTGGCTTTGGATGTACTGAACCAATGTATAATTATGTTGATGAAAAAGCATTTGATGGGAAAAATGAAACTTTTCAAAGTATTAGATATGTGGAAACAAGCCATTGTGATGAGTTAGACTGCTATGGACTATTATTTAATACTCAAAATGGTATGGTATATTATTCTGGTGATACAAGAGAAATAAACACAGTTAAGGCATTAATCGCTAGTGGTCAGCCAATTGATAAATTATATATAGATACCACAACTGCTAATTTTCCTGGCAATGTTCATTTGTATATTGGTATTTTACAAGAAGCAATTCCTGATGAATTGAAAGAGCGTGTTTACTGTATGCATTTGAACAATGATAGTTGTATAGAACAAGCAAAAGCATTAGGTTTTAACGTTGTAGAAAATCAAAAAGGAAAAGGTATTTCTTTAGTAAAAAAACAATAAATTAAATAAGATGATTACAAATAAATTTACATACCAATTTCGTAATCATCTTTTTCTTTGTCTTTGTTTTTATCGTTTTCTTTATTCCAAATATAGTCATCTTTAATTGATTCAATAGTTTTATCACTAAATATATTGTGAGTATATAAATCTTTTGAAAACTTCCAATAATCTTCGCGTTCTTTTTCTTTACCAAACATTTTTTCTTTAATAAATTTAACTAATCTATCAAATAAATTTTCAAAGAAATTAATGGTGCTTTGTAATTTAGAATTTTTCTCTTTAAGATCATCAATCTCATCTTCATGTTTATCTATCTTTTTCTCAAGTGATTTAACTTTAATATTTAAGGCTTCATTGTTTTCAGTTAGTATTTTAACTTTTTCTCTGTTTTCTTTTAATTCAGTTTCAACATCATTTAAGGTAATAGATAACTTTTGCATTTTCTTATATTC
>CACZQK010000076.1 GCA_902783315.1 uncultured Erysipelotrichaceae bacterium
GGAATATATTATGGACATTATATGTGAAAAAATTACATTTCTATCTAGTAAGAAGCAAGAAGAAGCAGAGTAATCTGTTTTTTCTTTAGTAAATTTGGAAAGTGTGATTGTTAAAATAGTGTAAAGCAAGTATATATTTTTTTTAAAAATATTATCTTTTTTTCTTTTTTGTGGCAAACTAATATTGTAATACAATTTTATAGGAGGAAAATATGAAAAAAAATATAGTTATTACAATACTTGTAGTGTTAGTATTAGGATTAAGTAGCTTTATCGCTTATGATAAATTTGTAAAAAAAGAAGTGAAAAAATCTAGTAATACTAATTTTAATGAAAAAGCGGAAAAAGTAATTGAGCCAGAAGAGAATAATGATGTAATTGAAAGCAATACAGAAAGAACAGAGACTACAGAGACTCCAGAGACTCCAGCGGTTAAAAATTGTACAGGTGTATATAGTGGGTCTGTGGAAGGAAATCATAGTCCAGGAAAAATTACAGTTGAATTAAAATCAAATCAAGAATATTCGGTTAATGATTTTGTAATGGGAAAATATAGGATAGTTGAAGATATATTGCTATTAAAAGAAGCGCAAGATAGTTGTGCTCCTGGAGAAACTTGTGATGCAATCTATACGGTAAATTTTATAAGTGAAGATTGTTCTACAATTCAATGGTTGTATGGTTCTAAAAGATTCCCATTAACTAAACAAAATTAAAGTAAATTATAATTAAAAAGAGATAACTCTCTTTTTTTCTTTTTAAAAAATAAAAATTAGTATGCAAACTGTATCTTTTTGAAATATGGATTAATCTGAAAAAATAATTTTCGTATTATCAAAAGTTATTGATTGGAGGAGAGAAAAAATTCAATCTGATTTGTAAAAGAAGAGGATAAAAAGGAATATTATATGTGAAAAGAGAGCATTTTTATCTAACAAGCAAAAAGAAAAGTTTAATGTAAGGAGCATTATGATAAAAGAAGAAAAGCTTGGCAAAGTGTGTATATAAAAAGTTATCTAAAGAAACACTAGGAATAGAATAAAGACTGTTGACAGGTTTGGTTGACAGTCTTTTATTTGCTTCTTATTTTATAACATGTTATAATTTTTTTAAGGTAGTGATAGAATGAATGCTATTGTTAGAGATTATAGAAACGATGATTTAGATGATGTAAATTGCTTGTTGAAAGAATCTTTTTCAATTGAAAAAAGAAACTTTCAAGATTTATGTTTTAGAGAGATTGTGATAGAGATGGATGATAAGGTAGTAGGATATTTATTGCTTACAAGAGTGTTAAATCCTATTGAGAACAAATACTATTTTTTAATTGACTATATGTGTGTTTCTGAAAATTATCGAAGAAAAGGATTTGGAAAACAACTATTGGAGTATGCTTATCAGATTGCTAAAGGAGAAAATGCTATGTACTTGCAACTTAGTTGTAGTTATTTTCGAGTAGCGGCTCATCATTTATATAAAAGTTGTGGATACTTTAAAAGAGAATCTGATATTTTTCGGAAGGTGATTGTATGATATTAGAAATTATAAATAAAAAAAGATTAGGTCAAGAATTAAGTTATGAAGAGTTAGATACTATTTTTAATGGATATTTAAAAGGTAATGTGCCAGATTATCAAATGTCCAGTTTCTTAATGGCTATTTGCATTAATGGGATGACAGATAAAGAAATTTTTGGGTTAACAAAAATATTTATTGATAGTGGAGATGTTTTGGATTTTTCGGATATACCTGGTATCAAGGTTGATAAGCATTCTACTGGTGGAATTGGTGATAAAACAACATTAGTTATTGCGCCAATTGTGGCATCGTTAGGAATTCCTGTTATTAAAATGAGTGGACGAGGACTTGGTTATACTGGTGGGACTATTGATAAGTTGGAAAGTATTCCAGGATATCGAGTGGATTTGACGGATGAAGAAATTTCTAGGCAAGTAAAAAATATTAATATTGTTATTACGGGACAGACTGGATCATTAGTCCCAATGGATAAGGTTATTTATGCTTTAAGGGATGTTACGGCTACAGTATCTTCTATCCCATTAATAGCTTCTAGTATTATGAGTAAAAAAATAGCTAGTGGTGCTGATAAAATATTAATTGATATCAAAGTTGGCAATGGGGCTCTTTTACAAACAAAGGAAGAAGCTGAAAAATTAAGTGAATTGATGATTAAAATAGGGGAAGAATATAAAAGAGAAGTTCGAACTATTATCAGTGATATGAATATTCCACTTGGAAAGTGTGTAGGAAATAGTTTAGAGGTTTTAGAAGCTATTGATGTATTAAGGGGAGTAGAAAAAGATAACAATTTTGTTAATCTTTGTTATGAGTTGGCGACGGAAATGGTTAGTATGGGACTTTCTCTTTCCAAAGAAAAGGCTTATATGATGGTCAAAAATAGTATAGAGGATGGGTCTGCTTATCAAAAATTTTTAGAGTTAGTAAAAACTCAAAATGGTAACATAGAGGGAATAAAAGTTAGTGAAAAAACATACGATTTGTGTGCCCAATCATCTGGAACATTAAAAGCAATAAATGCTTTGGAAGTTGGTAAATTGTCTCTTTCGTTAGGAGCTGGAAAAGAAAATATTGATGATACAATTGATTATACGGTTGGAGTAAAGTTGAATAAATTAGTTGGAGATTCTGTGGAAAAAGGAGAGGTTTTAGCTACGCTTTACGTAAATAAAGATGTTTCAAATATCTCTATTAATGATATTTTCATGATAGATTGAAAGTTTTTGTTTGACTTTATTTAATTTATGGTATAATACAAGTATAAGGTAGGGTGAATTTAATGGAAAAAATTTATATGGAAGAATTCAAAAAACAAAAACAGCAAAAGTTTGACTTTTCAGTTGTATTGTCATTTGTAGTTGCGATTATGGCAGTATTTTCCCTTGCAACGTTTGGTATTGTTACAAATCAAGGAACTGATACTGTTAGTTATGCTGCTCCTGTTTCAAGTGATACTTTTACATTGAAAATGGGGAAAAAGGTATTTGCTTATAATGATGCAACTGCTATGACAAAAGCGTATCTCATGGAGACATATTTTTATGATACTGCTAATAACCCTGAAAATGTTGTTTATTGTATTGAAAGAAATAAGGATGTAGAAGATAATAAGAGCTATAAACAGATTGTGGCTACTAGAGAAGGAACCAAAGATTTATTTGGTCAAGATAATGATGAAGGTATCAAATATTTATTAGGAATTGGTAGTAATAAGGCTAGTTTACAGGCAGTAACAGATTATGATGATAATGTGGATATTTGGGTAGTGCAGTCTGCAATATGGTACTATTTAAATGATAAGTATTCAGCTGTAGATGCATATAAACTTAAAGTAGGAACTGATACTAATGCTTACTTAGATGATAAGGCAGTTATGGATATTGATGGAACGGTATATTTATCATTTACTGACCCAACAGCAACTGCTCCAGATGCTTTCCAAGGATATAATGGGTTAACTGGTCCAAATGGTAAGATTATGGCATTAGTTAATAATGCTAAAGCAGCAACTAGCGCAGGTAATCGAGTTATTGTTACTAAAGCTGATGATACAATTTCAAAAACAGACGATAAAAAATACTATCAATCTTCATTAATTACAGTAAGTGCTGATCCTGCTAATAGTCTTTTAGGATATGATATTTCATTATCTGGTTTAGAAGGGGCTGTAGCAATAGGTGAAGATGGTGAGGTTATTAATACTACTAATATTGCACCAGGAACTAAGTTTTATTTAAGAGTTCCTGCAGAAAAAGTAACTGAGACTGTTCAAAAAGTAAGTGTTAATGTTACTGGTCATTTTAGTGGAGCATCTGGTACGTATTATTATGTTGAGAGTGATGCTAATCTTCAACGTATGGCAAGTGTTAAGCCTGGTGATGTTTTAGGAGGAATCGAAGTTGAATTCATTGGTACTCCTGATACAGGAATGAATGTTGCTCAAACAATTTACTTTATTGGTTTAATTATACTATTATGTGGTGTCGGCATTGTTTATGCAAATGCAAAACCGGTTAAGAGTAA
>CACZQK010000077.1 GCA_902783315.1 uncultured Erysipelotrichaceae bacterium
AGTCATTTTAGTCAAAAACAATACGGAAACTCGTAGGATTTGGAGCTTTTAGTTGGGTGTAATCACAAGCTGCAATCAAAGCAAATAGTGCAAATAAAACAGCTAAGAAAACAACAAAGAAAACTACTACTAAAAAAACAAAATAAACGCATTATGACATAACTTTATAAGACTAGAGAAATCTAGTCTTTTTATATTATGTTTGACCTTTATGGTCAAACATAATAAAAAAATCAAAGAGCTGAAAAGCTCTTTTTTGTTGGAATTATAAGGATTTGAGAGAATTGAAGAAGGTAGTAGAAAGAATAGTAGTTCATAAAGATTGGTTCGAATGGAAATTAGTATTCCTAGAAGAACCATTTAAAATAAGAATTAGAGGAAATCTTAAAGATCATTTTATAGAAGAATGTAAATAGTATAAAAATATTCATGATATAATGTTTATAAGGAGTGATTATATGTCAAAAAAGTATTATTATTTGAGTGTAAGATACGACGACGAACCTGAAGGATTTGGCTATAGATATATTTCTGATGATACTTCAATCAAAAAAGGAGATAGAGTATTAGTTGAGAGACAAGACCATTTAGCAACTGGTCATGTTCTAGATACAAGTTTCTTTAATTATAATGAAGTGCCATATCCTGTTGAATACACAAAAAAAATAATTCAAAAAATTGATGAAAAATATGTATTACCAGATGGAGAAAAGACTGAAACACCTGGCGGATTTTATGATGCTTTATCAAATTCGATAGTAGACGATGAATTAAAAGATTTTGATGTTAATGATTATAAATATAATAAAGAAGAAAACATAAGATGGGCTGATGGAATCGAAGAAAACATTTTTAATGTTAAAGAAGATAAAAAAGCTATTGAATTATTAGAGAAAAAATTACAAGAATTGAACATAAATAATATAACTAAAACAACGAAAGAAATCGAAAACTATTTTGTAAAGCATAAAGTAATGGCTTTTGGAGTAGTAGATAAAATCCTAGACTTTATAAGAGAAAATTTTGAAGACTATGATAATTTTTATAGACTTGGAATTTCCCTAATTATCTATCCTAAAAACATTGAAGTAGTTAAAATAGGAATTGTTTTATTATCTTTATTTATGTATGAGGATGAATCAGAAGTATATACTTTATTTAATGATTTATCATATGTAGATGGTTTGGGAAAGTATTTGGCATTCCTATACTCACACCAAAACAATAAGAACAATTTATTAATTAATGCAGCAAAGAAAGTAGATGGTTGGGGTAGAATTAATTATATTCAACAAATGGATTTAAGTGATGAAAAAACATTAAAATGGGTTTTAGAAGAAGGTTATGAAAATTGGATTGGAATATTTGAAATAGCTGATTATATAGAAAATAATACAAACTTATCACAATGTTTAGACAAATATATTAATGAACCAAAAATTATTAATGGATTATTAGAAATAGTTGAAGGACTTGATGATGGACCTAATTACATTGGAGATTATGAACAAAGGTATGAATTCTTAAGAACATTAATTAAGAATTATGAAAACTTAAAAGAGAATATAAGATTTTATTCATTGCTAAATACATATTTATATTACTTTGATAATAAAGAAGAACCTGAAACTGAAGAAGAAACATCACTTGTAGTTGAAATTGAAAAAATAAAAAGAAACCCTGATACTACAAACTGTTTAAAAAAGATTGTTAATAAAGGAACAATAAATGAAGTTTCAGATGTTTGTAGATTCTTAATGAATTATGAAGGAGAACACCCACATAAAGAAATATTTAACTTTTATAAAAAGCAAAAAAGTTGTATTGGTATAATTTATTCATATCTAATGTATCAAGATGAATATAGAGATGAAACACATAGAATTGCACTTAAGAATATAGATGAAACAGACTATGACTTAAATCCAAAACCATTAGTAAGTATTGGAGCAAAATACTTTTATTTAGATTATATTGTAACTGATTTAGAAAATTATCCTTTTTATGATAATAACATTGTTATTTTATCAATTAAATGTGAGGATTTAAACGTAAGGAACAGAGGACTAGAAACCTTAATTTCTTGGATGAAGGCAGAAAAAACCAAGTTTGAAAATTTGCCTGAAGATATTAAAGAAACAATGAAATTCATTAAAGAAAAGGAAATGATGAAAAAGAATATTAAACTTATAAATAAAATTATGAATATCAAAGAAGATCTAAAAGGATATAAAGATCCTGAAATAATAAATGATACAGAAGAAAATTTAAAAATTGTTCGCGAACACTAAAAATATATAAAAAGTACTCATTTTAGTCTTTAAACGAATGCTAGTAAAAGTCCGTTTAATAAAAGCAAAATAGGTAAGTTCACAAGCCGCAATTAAAGCAAAAAACAATAAGTAATTAAATAGATAATGACTAGAGAAATCTAGTTTTTATTTTGTTAGAAAATATAAATTTTTGCGAACAATTACTTATTTCAATAAATGATACAAAATAGAATTATAAAATAAAAAAAGTATGATATAATTTAATTTAGAAGGAGGAATTTAGATGAAAAGGAAATTAATTTTAGGCCTTTTTGCAGTAGTTATATGTTTTGCATTAGTAGGTTGTGGTAAAGCTAATTCTAACAAAGAAATAGTAGGGCAATGGAAGAATGAT
>CACZQK010000078.1 GCA_902783315.1 uncultured Erysipelotrichaceae bacterium
TGGGGCGTCGTATGAGAATCGAACTCATGCATACTAGTGCCACAAACTAGCGTGTTAACCACTTCACCAACGGCGCCATCTCTAAACACAAGACTATTCTAGCAAAAAATATTCATTTTGACAAGAGATATTTTACTTTTTTTATGGGTGTTTATCTATACAGATATTTGACTATAGAATACACTAAAAAGAAAGGAGATAATATGAATAATTATAACTATTTAAATTATAATCGGTATAATAATAGAATGAAAGATGATTTTCCTTTTTCAAAAATGAATAACAATCAAGATTTATATAGTCCAAAAGAAGGCTTTGAAAAAGGAAATATGTTTTCTAACACATATAGCGAATATAATGGATATCGTCCACAAAAATTAATTGCAAAGTCAGAACAAGAGGAAAATTTATTAAATATTCAAGCAATATGCTTTGCAACACATGATTTAAACTTATATTTAGATACTCATCCCAATGATCAAAGCATGTTAATGCTATTCAATGATTACAAAAGAAAAAAAGAGGAATTGCTAAATGACTATGAAATGAAATATGGTCCAATAACAGTAGATAGCAGTAGTATAAAAAATGACAAATTTAATTGGATTGATTCACCATGGCCATGGGAGGTAAACAATGTTTAAATATGTTAAGCATTTACAATATCCAGTAAATATTAAAAAGAAAGATTTAAGAATGGCAAAATACTTAGTGACACAATATGGAGGCGCAAATGGAGAACTCGGTGCGGCACTTCGCTATTTAAATCAAAGATTAACAATGCCAGACAGCAAAGGAAAAGCATTATTGAATGATATAGGAACAGAAGAATTAGGACATGTAGAAATGTTAGAAACAATGATATACCAGCTAATGAAAGATGCAACTCTAGAAGAGATAAAAGCTGCAGGATTAGATTCCCATTATGCAGAGCATGCTAAGGCACTATTTCCAACAGATGCTAATGGAGTTCCGTTTACCACTACTTATTTTGCAACAACAGGAGATCCACTAGCAGACTTATCTGAAGATATGGCTGCAGAGCAAAAGGCTAGAGCTGTTTATGAAAATTTAATAGATTTAACAGATGATCCAGACGTAATTGGCCCATTATTATGGTTAAGACAAAGGGAAATTGTTCACTATAATAGATTTAAAGAGTTATTTGAAGAATATGAGAAGAAATTAAAAAACGGACAAAATGAATGGAAAAATGAAATAATTCCAAACAATTGGCAAAATAAAATGAATTCAAATATATGGAATGAAAACAGCCAATTTTATTTACTAGATCAATTTATGAAGTAAAAAATAATTAAGAAGATTGTTGAAAAAACGAACAATCTTTTTTTTATAAATTAGCACTCTATATTGACAAGTGCTAAAAAGTGAGTATAATAATATATGAAAGGGGATGATACTATGTATGGAAATGAACAACAAGAAAACGAAAATGTTTTAGAAAAATATGGTCGTAATATTATTGCTGATGCCAAGGCAGGAAAGATTGATCCTGTAATTGGTCGAGATGAAGAAATCCGAAGCATAACAAGAGTATTGTCAAGAAAAACAAAAAACAATCCAGTATTAATAGGAGAACCGGGGGTAGGAAAAACAGCTATTGTAGAAGGACTAGCGTTAAGAATTCTAAAAGGAGATGTTCCAAGTTCATTAAAAGATAAAATAATTTGGGAACTTGACATGGCCTCATTAGTAGCTGGAGCAAAATATCGTGGTGAATTTGAAGAAAGACTGAAAAATGTCTTAAATGAAGTTAAAAAAAGTGAAGGAAACATTATTATGTTTATTGATGAAATTCACATGATAGTAGGAACGGGTGCTACAGAAGGAGCAATGGACACTTCAAACATTTTAAAGCCTATGTTAGCAAGAGGAGAAATCCATGTAATAGGAGCAACTACTTTAAATGAATATCGTAAATACATTGAAAAAGATGGAGCCTTAGAAAGAAGGTTTCAAAAAGTAAAAGTAGAAGAACCTACTGTAGAAGATACTATTACAATATTAAGAGGTTTGAAAGATCGCTTTGAAATTCATCACGGAGTATCTATTACAGATAAAGCTCTCATAGAAGCAGCAACACTATCAAATAGATATATTACTGACCGTTATTTACCAGATAAAGCAATAGACTTAATTGATGAAGCTTGTGCAACTATTCGTGTACAAATGGATTCTGTTCCTTTTGAATTAGATAATTTAACTCATAGAATTATGCGACTAGAAATAGAAAAACAAGCCATAAAAAAAGAAAAAGATGAACTATCTTTAAAGCGAAAAAGTGATATTGATAGAGAATTAGAGTCGATGAAACAAAAAGAACAAGAATTAACCTATGCTTGGAATAAAGAAAAAGATATTAATAATGAAATAAAAAAGAAGAAAAAGGAATTAGATGAGTTAAAATTTGAATTGGATCAAGCTGAAAATAAATATGACTTAGAAAGAGCAGCGATTCTTCGTCATGGTGAAATACCAAGAGTTGAAAAAGAATTAGTCAAATTAAATAGTGTTGAAAAAAACAAATTATTAAGTGACACGGTAACAGAAAATGATATTTGTAAAATAATAGCAAAGTGGACTAATATACCAGTGACAAAATTATTAGAAAGTGAAAAAGAAAAATTGTTGCATTTAGAAGAAGACATGAAAAAAAGAGTTATGGGGCAGGATGAAGCTTTAAAGATTGTAAGTGATGCTATTTTAAGATCAAGAAGTGGAATAAAAGATCCCAATAAACCAATTGCTTCTTTTATGTTTTTAGGACCTACAGGAGTAGGAAAAACAGAAATAGCTAGAACACTAGCTTATGAATTATTTGATGATGAACGTCATATGGTCAGAATTGATATGTCAGAATATATGGAAAAATTCAGTGTTTCTAGATTAATTGGTTCTCCACCAGGATATATAGGCTATGAAGAAGGTGGACAATTAACAGAATCTGTAAGACGAAATCCATATAGTATTGTTTTATTTGATGAAATTGAAAAAGCCCATCCAGAAGTATTAAATTTATTATTACAAATTTTAGACGATGGACGAGTTACAGATTCTAATGGAAGAACAGTAGATTTTAAAAATACGATAATTATTATGACTTCAAACTTAGGAAGTGAATATGTACTAGAAAATCAAAAAAGTCTTGTTATGAAAGAAGTAAGAGAACATTTTAGACCAGAATTTGTTAATAGGATTGATGAAATTATAATATTTAATACCTTAACAAAAGAAGCCATTAATAAGATTCTAGATAAAATAATAAAAGAAATTGAGCAACGATTAAAAAATATAGATTTACACATAGAATTAACAGAAAATGCAAGAAATCAATTTATTGAATCTGGATATGATATTAACTTTGGAGCAAGACCATTAAAAAGATTAATTAGTAAAACATTAGAAGTAGAATTATCAAGAATGCTAATTGAAGGAAAAATAAAAGAACATGATATAGTAGTTGTAAATTATGTAAATGAACATTTTGTTATAGGAAAGAAAAATTAATACAATTTTTCTTTTTTATATTATAATATTTTTAGAGGGTGATATTAATGAAAATTTTAAAAAAAATAGTAATTGCATTTTTATTTCTAATATTAATAAATTTAATTACTATACTTGCTATATCATATAATTTAAAGGATACTTTAGTAGAAGGTGTTTTAAAACCACTAGTAGAGGAAAATATCAAAAATCAAGAAGATTATCTTTTAAATGAGCCGATAGATATCTCATTAGATATTGATAATTCACAACTACAAAAATTATTAAATTCCGAAGAAGTAAAAGACTTATTAGAAAAATATATGGACATAACAATAGATGGAATGACAGATGAGAAAATGTTAGATGAAATATCGCTAGAAAAAGATATTTTTGATTATCTGAAAAATCATAAAGAAGAACTTTCAAATATTGTAGGTCAAGATGTGACAAATGAAATGATTAATCAAGTAGCAGAAGAGTTTGAAGCTAAAGAAAAAAGTAAAATATTAAAAGAAACAATTAAAAATACAGAGAAGAATTTAAATCCCACAGAAAGAATTGTAATAAGAGGCTACAAATTATTTGTCTCTCAAACATTTAAATATATTATAATAGCTCTTATCATATTAGACTTATTCTTATTGGCCCTTGTTCAATTGTCACTTTACAAGTGGATTATTAATTTAGGAATAGCTATGACAACAAGTGGAGCTTTACTAATTATTATTAGTTTTATAACAAGATTAATAGTTAAAAATGTTTCAGGACTAGAAGGTTTTCATCTAACTAATTTACAAACAATGGGTATAATAATTTTAATAGTTGGCTTATGTGTCGTAGTAATTTATAAACTAATAATGAATTTAACCAAGAAAAAGGGAGAAGAAACATATGCAATATCCTAGTTTTATAAAGAATAATGGATATATTGGAGTTCCTGCACCATCAGAAGGCTCAAGAAATGAAAAGAAAAAATCAAAATATATAAATTCAAAAAAACACTGGGAGTCATGTGGCTATAAAGTAATATTGTCTAAGAATCTATATAAGAATAAAAGAGGAAGAAGCGCCTCAAAACAAGTAAGGGCAAAAGAGATAAATGAAATGTTTCAAGATAAAAAAATAAAAGCCATAATTTGTGCAGCAGGAGGAGACTTTTTAGTAGAAATATTGCCTTATATAGAATTTAAAATATTAGTAAATAATCCAAAATGGATAGCAGGATTCTCTGATGCAACAGGCTTATTATATCCAATTACTTCTAAATACGACATTGCAACCATCTATGGAAACAATTTTTCATCCTTTGGAGCAGAAGTACTTTATAAGAATCACAAGGATTTTCAAAAAGTACTAGAAGGTAAAAAATTAACTTTAGAAAGTTATGATTTATATGAAGAAAAATGGCAAGAAGAAATAACAGGGTTAGAAGGATATAATTTGACAGAAAAAGTTTTTTGGAAAACCCTTGATGGAAAAGAAATAGACATAGAAGGAAGACTACTTGGCGGAAATCTAGAAGTAATTTCTACTCTTGCCGGAACAAAATATGATGGAACCAAGAAATTCACTGAAAAATATAAAAAAGACGGAATAATTTGGTTTTTTGACAATTTTGCACTTTCAATGGAAGAAGTCATTAATGTTTTATGGAAATTTAAAGAACTAAATTATTTTAAATATGCTAAATGTGTTATATTTGGAAGATTTGGAATAGAAAGAAGCAGCAATGATTATAATGTAAAAGAATGTTTAGAAGACAGTATTTTAAAAGAATTAAAAATACCAGTTATTTATGATGCTGATATCTCGCATAAAGCCCCTTGTATGCCAATTATAAATGGAAGTATCGCTCATATAAAATGCAAAAATGGTAAAGCAACAATTCATTATAAATTAAAATAAAAAAAGAACCTCAAATTTCTTTTTTTATTTTTTGAAATACATTTCCTAAAGAATCATGAATAACAAGATCACAATAATCATCAAAAGAAGTTTTTTCTTTATTAATTAAAACAAGATGTTTTCCCTTAAAAAAATGAATGAAACTAGCAGCAGGAAAAACATTTAGACTAGTACCACCTATAATTAGTAAATCAGCTTTAGATATTTCATTGATAGACTTTTTCACAACGTCATCATTTAATCCCTCTTCATATAAAACTACATCAGGTTTAATAATACCACCACAAGTGCAAATAGGAACATTACAAGAAGAAAAAACAAATTTATCATCATAAAA
>CACZQK010000079.1 GCA_902783315.1 uncultured Erysipelotrichaceae bacterium
CCGTTTAACATTCTAGAAACGGCAATAACTCTGAAAAAGAAAAAAATCCGTTAAAAAACGGACCTTAGTCTAAAAATTTACGTTTTTCTACAAAAATGCTTTTATAATGTAATGCCATTAATAACCAAAAAATTGGAGTTACAATAACTAATGATAAATTAAAGAAATCTTGAATCAAATAACAAATAATAGCAACCAATAATACAAATGATGCGAAAAAATCAGAATAACGAATTTTTTTGATTCCTTCTCTTAATTGAAAAAACAAAAAAGATAAGTAAGTAAAAAGTCCAATAATACCAATATTCATAGCCATCGTCAAATAAACATTAGCTGCAGTATCATTAATCGTCAAAGGACCAATTGCCGCAATATCATTTGTATATTTTGCCATAAATCGAATAGCAAAAGAATCTGGACCAGAACCAAGCAAGAGATACTGAGGAATTAGTGTCAATGTTCTTTTCCATAAAAAAATTCGATAAGTACCAAAATTATCATCAAAATTCCCATGCAACAATTCATGTATTTCATACAAAATACCACTTTTAAAGTTACCAAAATATAACACTAATAAAGCAAATATACCACAACCAAATATTCCCAAATAATACATCTTTATAATTCTTTGATTATTAGAACAAGTATAGTCTATTTTTTTCAATACATATGACAAATAAATAAGGATACTACAAACAATTAAAAATAGAACCACAATATAGTTAAACTGAAAATATAACCCTAAATGATTAAGATCATAATGATACTCAGGATTTAAAATAACATTAATACAATAAGACATTAAAATAGTTGCTAACAAAGTTAAAAATCTAGATAATCTCCTATTATTCAATAAAATAAATGGAAAAATAATAATTAATGTTATTAAAAAAGCAAGTTTACCACTTTGAACATCTATTATTCCTATTATAAAAAAGCCCATTAAAACAGAAAGCAAATGTAATATTTTTTCCCATTTTTCATTATCTTCTAGAAATATAAATGCACTAAAGGAAATTGGTAAAAATATACAATATAGAGCAGATACAAAATCAACATTACCTATTGTCCCCATAAAACTGACATTATGAGTTCCTATCCCATCCTGAAACATATTAAATGGATTAAAACCAATATACTGCAGAATAGCAATTAAACTAACGAATATGGATGAAATAGTAAAATAAGAAATATATTTTCTTTTAAATTTTGCAAACAATGAAACAAACAAAAACGACAAAGTATAAAAAGACATCATAATAAGGCCTTCGCCTCTACCTACACCTATAAATAAATTATATTTTCCAAAAAAAGGAGATGTAAAACACGAAAGAATATTAACTCCCAAAAAAGCAATTGCTAACCATTGTATAATAGAGAGTTCATTACTTCTAAATATATTAGTTTTTTTAAAAATCATAAAATACAATATAATAAAAATATTTAAAAGAAAATAAGTACCTGCAATACTAGCATATGCTCTCCACTTACATTCCAATATATGAAAAAAACCAGTTTTATCAACAATTAGTGGAAATAATAATATCATAATAAAAATGTAAATATCAGCAATTTTTTCTAAAATTGTTTTTTCTTTTTCTAACAATTCATTCATTTTACTACACACCTCTCTATGATGATAAATTATAACATTAGGATATAGGGATAAAATTGAAAAAAATTTTTTGCCCAAGAATATAAATACAGTGTAAAAAGAATATTATCTCTTATTTATAAAAAAGCCATCACCCATATCTTTCTTTATAATCTATTATCTCTCTAAATAATCAGCTCCCTTAATAGTCTCCTCACGAAGTAAATCATTATAATCTTGTTGTCTTAAAACTTCATAAATAACAATAGCAACACTATTAGAAAGATTTAAAGCACGAACATTTCCAGTCATTGGAATTCTCATACAATGCTCTAAGTCTGTTTGTAATATTTCTTTAGGAATACCAGTAGATTCTTTTCCAAAAATAAAATATAAGTTTTCTCTACTCTTATTACTATAATCAAAACTAGTATGAGGCTTATGACCATATCGAGTAAAATAATAATAAATTCCCTTATTCTTATTTTTGAAATCCTCAAAGTTTTCATAAATTTCATAATCTAATTTATCAATATAATTCACAGCACTTCTTTTTAAATGAGCATCATCTATAACAAAACCTAATGGTTTAATAAGATGAAGTTTAGTATCCGTCGCAACACAAGTTCTCATAATATTGCCAGTATTTTGAGGGATTTCTGGTTCAAATAAAACAATATGATTCATAACTAAAAACCTCCAATAGAAAAGGGGGTTACTCCCCAATTTCATTTAATTCTAAAAAATGTCTTACCTTGCTAATAGTTAAAGGCTTATCCTCACTACCTTGTAAAATATTTTTCACTTTTCCATCTTCAAATAATACAAAAGCAGGATAATAAGAAGTTAATTGATTTTTATATTGATAAACGCTATTAAAGTCCTTTATAAATTCTTCTTGATCTAAATCTGTTAAATTCAAATAAATAATTTGATTATATTCTTTTTTCTTTAAAAGTTTCTTAAAATCTCTTTCAAAATTCCTACAAACATCTCCATTCGCAATACACATATATATAATCGTAGTTGGATTATCCATAATATAGTGTTCTAAATCATCATGATATATTTCTTGTAAAAGGCCACTAATAATAGGTACTTTCTTTCGCTCTTCATCACTTACTTTATAAAGTTGACAAAAATATAGTACAGCTCCTATAGATACCGCAAAAATAAATCCAAGTAATATGTAATTACGAACCATTTTTTCCTTTTCTTCATTATCTTTCATAGTTAGTCACATCCTATAAATATATTTTAACACAAAAGAATTGTTTTTGCATCGAATTTCATCGATTAATAATTTTATTGATGTCAAAGTCTACTTCATCAAACAATGATAATTGAATACTACATTTTCCTAAAAAAGATTTTATAGAAAGATTTTTATCTTCCCAATTCAATATATGCGTAAGAACTCCATCATAATACACAGGAAATCTTCTTTTTCTTGAATCAATTAAAACATAATTATAATTATTTTTTTCAAGATTCAATATATTCCCCTTAATAATCATATTTTCTACTCGACCATAAGCAAATATTTCAAAATTTCCATCTCCAAATTTTCTCTTATAAGATTCTAAAAATTCTTGAAGTTCTTCACTGGTAAGCTCAACAGATAAGCAAATAGAAGAAAAACCTATTTTTTGTAAATAATAAGCCGTATAAATATTAGTAACATTTAAACCATAATGTCCTCGTATATTTTTATTATGATAAATACCATAATCAGCAAGAACACTTTTTTCTTTTAAAAGATTGGTAGGATGAAATTGACACCTAGGAATAATATAATATAACCTTTCATCTCTATTTTTATATTTTTCATATAAATCATTATTTGCTACATATATTTTATCAACACCATCACAAATACATTTTTTTAATTGCTCTTCTGTAAAAACAGAACAAATAATATCAGATTCTATCCTATTATTAGTATTTTTTTCAAAAGAAACTTTTCGAACAACATACTCTTTTTTAAAAGACTTTCTAACATCAATCAATTTATCAACAAGTTTTCGACGAAGTTCGTTTAATTCCCGAAGAGAAATAAAAATATCATAATCCATATTGATAGAAAAATGAGTACAAGAAAAAGGAGTATTACCTAATCGATTTAAATGGTTTTCTATATCTTCTCTAGTAATAGGACGATTATCTGCCTTTACGACAATATTTCCATATTCCAAAAAATTAAATTTCCCATCACTAATTTCAATACAAAGTCTCTCTCCAACTAATGCTATAACAGAAAATGTAACATTAACAGCTCTAAAGCCATTTTTAAATTCTTTTTCCAATAAATAATCATAAGTCTTAGAAACAGTATTTCCAATTTGAACTGGAAAATTATTATCAAGAAAACAAATATCTGAAGATGAAGATATTAAAAGATTATTTTTATCATACAAGCGATTTACAATAAACCCATCACCATTTTGAAAACGAATACCATCATATTGATTTAAAGAACACTCAGGAAATAATTGAACTTTTATTTTTCTTTTACTAACATCAACAACTTTACCAATTGGAAGCCCAATATGATTAGGAGAATTCGTATTCATAAACTCTAAATCATTGGCCCGAAACAATCTTCCAAAAGTAAATCCCCGATTAAAAACTGTTTTTAATTTTTTGATTTCTTCCTCCATATTTATAGGAATGCCATCCATTAAACGACGATAAAATCTAGTAATAAAACCAACATACAAAGGACTTTTCATTCTGCCCTCTATTTTAAAACTACAGATATCACTATTTAATAATTTATCAAAATTAAGAGATGTATTTAATTCTTTTGTGCTTAATAAATATTCATTTCTTTTCAAAATTTTTCCACACTTTTCTAAAGAAAATGGCATTCGACAAACTCCAGCACACTCCCCTCTGTTTCCACTTCTACCACCTAGCATACTACTCATAAGACAACAACCAGAATAAGAAATACATAAAGCCCCATGAATAAAAACTTCTTTTTCAATATCAACATCAATTGCTTCTATTTCATCCAAAGAAAGTTCCCGAGCAAAAACAACTCTTTTAACGCCTAAATCATGATATAACTGACAAACTTCTAAAGAAGAAATATTAGCTTGTGTTGAAGCATGAATCTCAAGATTTGGATATTTTTCTCGTAATAAACAAATCATCCCAAAATCTTGAACAATTAAAGCATCTACTCCATTCTTATGTAAAAAATCAACCTGTGCTAAAAAAGAAGTTACCTCAGAGTTTTTAACCAAAGTATTCATTGTAACATATATTTTTACACCATATAAATGACAAAAATGAATTGCTTCAACAATTTCTTCATTCGTAAAGTTAATCGCAAACTTTCTAGCACCAAAACTTTTACAGGCAAGATATACAGCATCACAACCATTAAATACTGCTTGTTTCAAGCATTCCATATTTCCTGCAGGCACCAACAATTCATGTTTTTTCACAATACATCACCACCAATAAGAAATAAATAACAATCATATTATATCATTTTGTTTAATTTTGAGAATACATTTTAATATGAATTATCAAGAAAGATTAAAACAAATAAAGATAGAAAATTATATATGGATAATATATTTAGGAATAATTATATTATCATACTGTGCAAATTATTATGAAAAAGACTATTTTTTAACAAAAAAAGAGAAAAGTAAAAGAAAGTATCGAAAACTAAATTCAACAGTTTTTATCATATTAATTATCATATATTCCTATTTTGAAAAAGAAGCTATAAATTCCTTTAAAACCAAAAATAAATCAATAGAACAACAAGAATATGATACTCTGTCCCTAATTGCCAGTACACTAGTTTTAATATCTGGATATATTTTCTTATATATCATTTTAAAAGATGAAAATATTGGAACAGAAATAGCATTCAATTAAAAAAGTAGAATTACTTCTACTTCTTTAACATTTTCTAAATTTTATAAAACAAACAAACCCAGATAAAATCATCAATATTCCCAAGATTCCTGTTAAAAGTGTAAATGGACTATTCAAAAACGTATTAGGAATATTTTCAATAATTTCTTCTGTAGTATCATTATTACTATCTATACTTTGAACTTTTAATAGAACAGATGCATTGGAAGCCGCATAATTTTCTGTTTCTAAAACTGTAACAATTAAAATTGTCTCCCCTTCTCCAACAATAGTAACAAGTCCATTATTATCAATAATAGCAACATTTTCATTACTAGAAGAATAAGATAAAAGACTTTTATCAACACCAGCTACTACATGAACTGAAAAAGGCTCATCATCAATCTTCTTTACAACTCCATTAGTACTAACATCAACAATACTAATACTTTGACTAGCTTTTGCAACATTAAGAGCATAACTTGCAGATGATGCTTCACAAGTAGCCGTTCCTGCCGCTGTTACTGTAATAATAGTTGTTCCAGCATTTTTAATAGTAACCTTTCCAGTATTATCCACAACTGCGACATTAACATCACTTGATGAATATGTTACTTCTCCATCACCGACAGTATGAATGGCAGCAATTACATAATCTTCATCACCATATATTTTATTAATAGTAGACTCACTAAAACTAATAGTCTGAGATCTTTTTGAAACAGAAAGAGTATAACTTCCAGAAACAGAAGAATAATTAGATGTTTCTGCTGCTATTGCTATAATCGTTGTTGTCCCCACCCCGACAATAGTAACTTTTCCACTATTATCAACTGTTGCTACACTTGTATCACTAGATGAATAAGTAATAGTCCCATCTCCAACAGGATGAGTAACAACCATAGTATAATCAGCATCTCCATAACGCTTATTAACTGCCAATTCAGCAAACTCTAATTTTTGAATTCCTTTACCAACATTGAGAGTATAACTAATAGATGATGCAGCATAAGAAGGAGTTTCAGATGCCGTTGCTATAATCGTTACCGTTCCTGCTCCAAAAAGCATTACTTTTCCTGAATTATCAACAGTTGCAATACTTTCATTGCTTGAGGAATATGTTATAGTACCATCTCCAACAAGATGATTAACACTCATAGTATAATCTGCATCTCCATATTTTTTATTAACAATAGACTCTGGGAAAGATAACACTTGCGCGGTTTTACTTCCTACATTCAAAGAATAGCTAGCGGATGCTTCTTTATAATTAGAAGTTTCAGTGGCTGTTGCTATAATGGTAGTAGTTCCCAAGCCAACAATTGTAACTTTTCCTGAATTATCAACCAATGCAACAGTTGGATTACTAGTTGAATAGGTAACAGTTCCATCTCCAACAGACTGAGTAGCACTTACTGTAAAGAATAAATCACCAAGTTTTTTATTGATAGTAGAAATAGCAAAGGACAATTCTTGAGAACCTTTTGATACATTTAGTGAATAACTTGCAGATGAGGAACTATAATCACTTGTTTCAGCTGCAGTTGCCATAATTGTCGCCGTTCCAACCCCAACAATCGTGACTTTTCCTGAATTATCAACAGTTGCCACATTCATATCACTGGATGAATATGTTATTGTGCCATCTCCAATAGATTGGTTAGCAATCATAACATAATCAGAATCTCCATACTCCTTCTCTACAACAGAAAATGGAAAAGACAACACTTGAGCCGTTTTTGTTCCCACATTTAATGAATAACTTGCTGCAGCCGCTTTATAATGCTCAGTGCTAGATGCTGTTGCCGTAATCGTTGCAGTTCCAACCCCAACAATTGTAACTTTACCAACATCATCAACCAATGCAACAGTTGGATTACTAGTTGAATAGGTAACAGTTCCGTCCCCAACAGAATGAGTAGCACCTATTGTAAAGAAAAGCTCACCATATTTTTTATTTATAGTTGAAATAGGAAAAGATAATTCTTGAGAACCTTTTGCCACATTTAATGAATAACTAGCCGATGAGGAACTATAATCACTTGTTTCAGCAGCTGTTGCCGTAATTGTCGTCATTCCTACTCCAACAATAATAACATTTCCACTATTATCAACAGTTGCTACATTTGGATTACTAGATGAATAAGTAATTGCACCATCTCCAACAGGATGAGCAACACTAACTGTAAATGATGAATCTCCATACTCCTTATCAACATTCGAAAAAGGAAAAGACATATTCTGAGCACTCTTTGTAGATACATTTAACGAATAACTTGCTGCGGCCGCCTTATAATGAGAAGTACTAGATGCTTTAGCAGTAATTGTAGCGGTTCCTAGACCAATAATTGTAACCCGTCCACTATTATCAACAGTTGCCACATTCATATCACTTGATGAATATGTGACCGTTCCATCTCCAACAGAATGAGTAACAATTATTGAAAAAGGTGAATCCCCTTCTGTTTTATTAACAGAAGAAACAGGAAAAGATAATAATTGATTACTTTTATCAACATTTAATGAATAACTTGCAGAAGATGAACTATAATCACTTGTTTCGGCAGCTGTTGCCGTAATTGTCGCTGTTCCTACACCAACAATAGTAACTGTTCCTGAATTATCAACAGTTGCTACATTTGTATTACTCGATGAATAAGTAACATCACCATCTCCAACAGCATGATTAGCAACTATTGTATAATTAGAATCACCATACTTTTTATTTACAATTGACTTAGGAAAAGATAATTCTTGAACATTTTTTTGTTCTACATTTAAAGAATAACTAGCAGAGGCAGCTTTATAATGAGATGTTGCAGATGCAGTTGCTGTAATGGTAACTGTCCCTACACCAACAATTGTTACTTTTCCATTATTATCAACTAAGGCAATAGTTGGATCACTAGTAGAATAAGTAACAATTCCATCTCCAACAGAATGTATAGCACTCAACGTAAAAAATAAATCACCATACTTTTTATTAACACTAGAACTAGGAAAAGACAACACCTGAGAACCTTTTGCTACATTCAAAGAATAACTTGCAGCTGCAGAAGCATAAGTATTCGTCTCTGCTGCTGTTGCTGTAATTGTCGTTGTCCCAACTCCAATAATAGTAACTTTTCCACTATTATCAACAGTTGCTACATTTGGATTACTAGATGAATAGGTAATAGCACCATCTCCAACAGTACAAATAGCACTTACTGTAAAATCAGAATTACCATACTTCTTATTAACAGTTGATACTGAAAAAGATAATTCTTGAACATCTTTCGATTCTACAATTAATGAATAACTAGTAACCACAGAGTTATAATATTCGGTCTCAGAAGCTTGGGCTTTAATAGTTGTTGTTCCAATTCCTACAATTGTAACTTTTCCACTGTTATCCACGATTGCCACATTCTTATTACTGGATGAATAGGTAACATCACCATCTCCAACAGCATGATTAGCAGCTATTGTAAATGATGAATCTCCAGGTCTCTTACTAACAGTAGAAACATTAAAAGTTAATTTCTGAGAAGCTTTACTTACAGTTAGAACATAACTTGCTGATGCCACAAAATAACTACCAGTCTCTGCTGCCGTTGCTGTAATTGTCACTGTTCCAACTCCAACAATAACAACAGTACCACTGTTATCAACAGTTGCTACACTATTATCACTGGAACTATAAGTAACATCACCATCTCCAACAGGATGATTAGCTATCATTGTAAAGGAGGAATCCCCATATTTTTTACTAACATCAGAAATACCAAAACTCAATTCTTGATTATTTTTTAAAACATTAAGAGTATAGCTTGCTGCAATAGAATGATAATTACTTGTTTCAGTTGCTGTTGCTGTAATAATTGTTGAACCACTACCTACAATTGTAACTTTTCCAACATTATCAACAGTGGCTACATTTGGATTACTAGAAGAATATGTAACAGTACCATCTCCAACTGAATGATTGGCTATCACCGCAAATGAATCATCTGTAACATATTTATTTACCTGTGTAGAGTCAAAAGAAAGTTCTTGAGTTCCCTTAGTAATATTCAACACATAAGAAAATGTTCCCATATAATAACTATCTGTTTTAGCAGCAGTAGCTGTAACAATAACTTGCCCTACTTTTTTAAACACAACTTTTCCAGCATTATCAACAGTAGCTACACTATTATCACTGGATGAATATGTAATAGCACCATTACCATTAGAAGTAGCTGCTAAAGTATAAGAGCCTAAATGAAATTGTTTATTAACAGTAGTTGACGAAAAAGAAACATTTTGTTTTTTCAGATTTAACGCCTTAATAGTAATATCCTTACAATTATTATAAATATCACATACTGAAATATTTTCAGCAGATATTTGATCAGAAACAGTTTTAGACAAGGTATATTTATCACTAGATAAAGTCCACCCACTCATACTCTTCAATTGAGAAGTTGCAGTAAGAGTTACCTTTGTATTTGTTTCTGTTTCATTATAGGAAACACTAACATTTGGAGAAACTTCAAATGAACTACCAGCAACATCCATCTCATAAAACTTAAAAGGATAGTTAGAATCATATTCCTTTGCAGAGTAACCAAGAATAACCTTTCCACCGTAAAAATTAATTCCCTCTATCTCTCCAGTCCCTTTTTTTCCATCAGAAGGCCGCGCTGTTCTCTGAATATTACCAATATATAATACTTTTTCTACTCTACCAAAATCTTTATCAGGAGTACCATCATCTTTAAACTTTCCATTAATAACATATATTTTACAAGTATCTTCATTATTAACATGATATAATTGATAACTAGAATTCTCATCACTCTCATAAGCTACAGCATAAATATATCCATTATAATATGCAATATCTTGACCAATTTTAAGAGTCGTAAAATCAACAGAATAAGATTTTTGGGTAAAATCTCTATCAAAAAAATAAAATCTTTTATGAGAATAAGCAACTATTTTATTATCATTTCTATCATACCCAATTACATTATAAGACTCATCATTATAATTATAAGTTTTTTCTTTATCAAGCGTAACAGCATCTAATTCGTAAATATCCTTATAATCGTTGGCTCCGACAACCAATATTTTTTTCTCACCAGGAATATAAGTCATGCCATTTCCATGACCAGCATTAATAAATTTTTCCTTTCGAAAAGTGGAATAACCATTACCACTATAACTACTAATTAACCCATTTTGAGTATCATCACTTTTAACAGAATAAAAAGTAAGAGCTCCATTTGCAACAGTAAAACCTTGTAATTGATTATATCCAATATGAGAAGAGTTTGGATTAGGACTACTATATTTAAGTTCAACAGAATTATCTCTTACCGGAACAGAAATATTAGTAATTGACATTTTACTTAATAAGGATTTATCAACCGTTATCATAGGTCTAATTCCACGTTTATTAGTTTTAGGAACTAAATAATTACTACCATTTTGAGAAATAGCATACGCATAAGAATTATCTGTATAATTCCCATTTAACCAATATCCTCTACTTACTTGCTCTACTCCATTAACATAAAAATCGATGTTAGTATACATTGTAGGTAGGGTTACTCCAGCATTAACATAAGTTGTTTTGCCAGTAGCAGAATCAATAATAGGTCGATTATTTCCAAGTTGCATTAAATCTGCTATATAATTCTCGCTAGGAATATCAATCGTTCCTGTATATCGAGTCCAATTAGAAGTAGCACTACTCAAAATAGAAGGATAATTAGCAAATGTATCATACCCTAAATTATGATCTAATAATAAGGAAACTTTATCCTTGGTATTATCGTCATCTTTACTAAGAACTAAAAAACGATAACATGTAGTATTTTGATTATAATAAGTCCAATAATTTTTCTCATTACATTTTTGTGTAGTAACAGGGTCAAAATAAACAAAGTCTTCTAAATTATATTTAGGATTAGACTTTTCAACATATACTTTATACGTAATGTCATTTTGCATAACACCACTTTCTGCTACAGACTTATCATAACTCTTTATAGCATAACCAGAAATACTTTTGTATGAATCATCTAAATAATAATTCTTTCCCACCCAAAATCGATATTTTTTAGTTTTTATTAAGCTCTGATTACTATTATCATAATATTGAAAAGTAATAGTTTTATAATTTTTTGTAGGAGTTACATTAATATCAGAACCGTCTACCTGAAAAGTAGTAGGGCCATTAAACACTCCTACAAAGGCATTCGTCCCCTTATAACAACCAGTTGAACAACCAGTCTCTGGTACTAGCAAATGATCAAAAGTACTTGTATTTAAATTATCCCCACGCATCGCAAAAATATATTTTGGATTAACCTTCTTTACAAAACTTAAAGTATTACTAGTATTATGACCATGATGAGATAATTTCATAATATCAGCTTGAAGATAATTAGCCTTTTGAGAAATAAGTTTTTCTTCTTCATACTTAGTTGTATCCCCAGCTGTTAAAAACTTAACATTTCCACTAGAAACAATACTAACTAAAGAATTTGTATTGATATACCAATTTCCTTTTGTTTTAATAGCAGTTCCTTCACTTGCAAAAGTATCTAAATTATAATCCCCAACAGGACCTATAACTTTAATAGTTGCATTTCCAATAACAATTCTATCTTTATAAATATTTTCTTCCAAATCAAAGCAATGTTCGCTAGCTGAATATGAACTATTAGTAGGCCATAAAAATTCATAAGGAATATTTTTCTGAAGTATTAAATCAAAACGTGCTTTAAGATATTGATAGTGCTTATAAAAATACGGATCACTATCATTTTGATCAATATTATAATATTTACAAAAATACTGCGTTTTTGGTAAATATATTTTTTTGATAGTAAAGCGATTATCATTCAATAAAGATATTAAACCACCATAATGATCTTCATGATAATGTGATATATATATAGAAAAATTAAAAATATTATGTTCAACAAGATAATTAATAAGGGCACTATCATCTGATTTAGAAAAGGTATCCATCAATAAATACTCACCATTCGATTCTAACAATACACTATCTCCACCAACACCATTTAAATCAATCATTGTAATAGACATATCATCTTTAGCGCAAGTAATAATTGGTAAAAATAAAATTAATAAAAATAAATTTCTTATTATCCTTTTTACCATAAAACTACACCTCTATCATAATAATAGCATTATAATAAACAAAAAACAATGAATAAATAATAATTTAATCATTGTTTAATAGCAATTAATAACTAGATATTTATCTCCTAATAATTTTCGCTTTTTAATTCAAAATAACTTTGTGGATGAGCACATACTGGACAAACTTTTGGAGCTTCTTTTCCAACACAAACATGTCCACAGTTACGGCAAATCCAAATTTTATCTCCATCTTTACTAAATACAAGACCATCATTAATATTAGTCAATAATTTACGATATCTTTCTTCATGATGCTTCTCAATAGCTGCAACTCCTCTAAATTTAGCAGCAATGGCCTTAAAACCTTCTTCTTCGGCTACTTTAGCAAACTCTTCATACATATCTGTCCACTCATAATTTTCACCATCAGCAGCAGCCTCTAAATTTTCAACTGTAGAAGGAATTACTCCACCATTTAACTCCTTAAACCACATTTTTGCATGTTCTTTCTCATTATTAGCTGTTTCTTCAAATATAGCAGCTATTTGCTCATAACCATCCTTTTTTGCTTTGCTTGCAAAATAAGTATATTTATTTCTAGCCTGACTTTCTCCTGCAAAAGCAGCTAATAAATTTTTTTCTGTTTTACTTCCTTTTAATTCCATAAAATTACCTCCAATTTCTTACAAATAATTGAAACAAACTCAATGTATCAATTAAATATATTATATCAATTACTACCACATTTAGCAATTGAATAGTTTTTTATTGTTGATTAAAGTTAAAAGTTCCCACTAATATACATCATGGGAATTTAGCTTTTAAAATTGTTTAGTCAAGACCGAACGTAGTGAGTTCATCTTGAGTCTTGACTAATAATATAGTAATTATAATATTTTTCACAAA
>CACZQK010000080.1 GCA_902783315.1 uncultured Erysipelotrichaceae bacterium
AAAATACATCCCCATACTATGAAGACGCTAAAAGATTAATCAATTTCCTAAGATTATTCTTACCAATACCTGCAGATTCAATACCAGAAGATGCTATTATAAGAGAATTTATTGGCGGAGGATATTTTCACGAATAAAAGAATCCACAAAAATTGTGGATTCTTTTATTTTAAATTCAAAAAGTTATTTTTTTCTAGAATTGGTATGTGACATAGAATCTGACCATACAACGACACCATTAACACTAAACGAATTACACGTAATTTCCATTACTGTCTTAGTAGGAAGACAACAATTTAGCTCAGGAAGTTCCATACTTAAAACAGCATCATATAATAAGCCCATTGGATAATAATCAGTTCTAAGAATGCACTTCTTGTTCTCAATTAGTTTACCAATAATTAAAGGCTTAAGAGACTCCTTAAACACGCGTTTTTGATCATTAGATATTTTCGGTTTTTGAGGAAATAAACTATTAAGCGACCACCCCACGTAATTCATATAACTATCATCCCCAAAATCCTTATCAAAACCAGAACTTAAATAGAATTTTTGTGCCCACCAATCAATAGCAGCATCAACAGTCTTGTCCATAACACTATTCTTAATGGCATTAGCTGCATTCTCATTAGCTAGCTTTTTCGCAATACTAAATTTTTCTTTTAAAAGGTATATTAATTGCCAAAATAACAACCCACCATCAGAAAGATATGTATCTTTTACTAAATCTTCAAAGTTAGCATCGCCTTCTTCCAAAGAAATATCATAACTACCAACTGCGATATCTATCGAAGTAAGAAACTCTTCATCAAGATTCTCTTGCCTTAAACAATCCATCAAAAAAGGAACTTTTCTCTTTAATCCTAACATAAGAATTTTTAAGTTGTTTTTTTGAACATCAATTTTTTCGCAAGAATTATAATAATTAACTATGTCATCAGCCAAAGGTTTTTCCTCTTTTTTAAGCCCCCAAGAATCATAATGATATTTAATGTTTTGAACTATGTTATTGCCACTCCAACCACCAATACCATAATAATAATTATAAAGTTGGCTAGCTTTTGTTTTATCAATTTTTTCTTTATAAGCAGGACCAACAATTGATCTTATAATAATGTTTTCTAAATCCTCTTCATCTAATTTTAAAGAAGCTCTCATTTGTTTCACCTCAAAATCATTATAGCAAGCTAATGCCAAAATTACAATCAAAAGAAAATATGTTTAATTCTCTTATTCAAAATATTTATAATTCCAAATATTAGAGGAAATTTAATTTTTAAAGAAACCTTGTGCTCATAACAAATCTCCAAAAATTAGCAGTATTAAAACTTTTTTGAGAAATATAACAAAGATTTTTTGCTTTCATTCAGACTTGTTATGATGTTTTATTCACCAAGTAACTTACAATTATAATCATATAAGAAACTATTAACAACATCTACATCATATATATGTTCCTTAAAACAAAATCTTATAATTAAATCAAATGTCGTATTCATAGGCAAGGAATAAGAAGCACTTTTTAGGAAATCTTCTATTTCCTCTTCATCTAATTTTAAAGCAAGTCCAAATAAGATAATTGTTTCTTTAGAAGGATGATAGTCTTTATTACTTCTAATCTTACTAAACAGTCTCCGATCAATATTAACTTTATTATATACTTCAGAATCTTTCAAATTTCTTTCATCAATTAATTTAAACAATTTTTTTTGAAAAGTTTCTTCGCCTTTATTATTATTTATAAAGGCAGCAATACTAGTTGCTGAGCATTCTTTGCCACAGGAACCACTAAAATCATTTCTAATTGCTCTCATTTTAACAGGCTTTAGATATTCATCCAAGTACAATCGTAATTTCTTTTTTATATCCATAAATGTCTCCTTTCAAGTGACCAAAGAAGTTTTTTTTTACGATACTATTATAGCAGAAAAGGAGATGGAAGAAATGAAAAAAGAAAAGAAATTAGATGTTGTCTTTATTTTAGATAAGAGTGGTTCTATGGGGGGACAAGAGGAAAATACTATAAGTAGTTTTAATGAATATTTAGAAAAGGAAGGAAAAAACAAATATAAAACCTACATTAGTACAATATTATTCAGTAATAATTACACAATACTTCATGATCGAGAAGATGTATCTAAAGTGAAGAAATTAACAGAGAAAGACTATTATGTAGAAGGGTGCACAGCTTTATATGATGCCTTAGGTAATACTATTAATAATATGAGAGCTAAAGATACGGATAAGGTGCTATTTATAATTATTACTGACGGCTATGAAAACGCATCTAAGGAATATAAAAAGGAAGATATAAAAAAACTAATTAAGGAAAACAGTAACTATGAATTTATCTATATAGGTGCAGATATTGACTCATATGCCGCAGGAAATGAAATTGGCATTAAAAGAACGAATATAGCTAATTTTAAGAAAGATAGAAAGGGGACAGCAAAACTATTTAAAGCAGTAGGCTGTTTTGAAGGGGCCATGATGGGTGACCAAATGGTGAAGGCTTGCTGGAAAAAAGAATTAGATGAATATATGAAAGGAAATGATAAATAGCCCAACATTTTGAATACTTGTTTAAAGAAATATCCACTAGCTTCGGATATTTTTATATGTAAATATATGTAATTTTTTTTACATTAATAATAAAAACGCATAATAATAATGTATAATAAGAATAAGGAGATGATAAAGTGATAAGAGTAGCAATTAATGGATTTGGAAGAATTGGAAGATTGTGTTTTAGACTAATGGAAGAAAATG
>CACZQK010000081.1 GCA_902783315.1 uncultured Erysipelotrichaceae bacterium
AACACCGACCCCAGTGATACCGATAGCACCAACACCAGAGCCATCTACAACACCGACCCCAGTGATACCGATAGCACCAACACCAGATCTAGAACCACCAATTCCAGTTGTTGAGGAAATAGAAGAATACATACCAATACCAAATACAGGAATTGATAATGATAATACATTTAAAAATTATATTCCATCTCTTGCTATTGGAGCTGCTCTAGGTGCTGGAATTGGTTTAGCAGGAAAAATAGCAAAAGACAAGAATAATGAAAAAAAGGATAAAGAAGAAAAGAATCAAGGAGAAGAAAATGAATGATAAATATTTACCAATAGGAACTATTGTAAGATTAAAGAAGGGTGAAATGAAATTAATGATTACAAGTTATTTAATCTTCTCACCAGAATCTAAAAATGATAAAAAAATGTATGATTATGGAGGTTGCGGATTTCCAGAAGGAATTGTGGCAAGTAAGTTTGCAGTAGGATTTAATCATGAAGATATTGAAGAAGTTATTTTTAAAGGCTTAGTTGATGATGAACAAGAAAAATTTAATAAATTATTAATAGAAAGTGCATCTGAAATAAAAAAGAAATTTGAAAATGATGAATTGGAATAATTAGATTAAAAATGAAAAACTTGTTTTAATGAGAAAACAAGTTTTTCTTTATTTATAAAGGACAAAGAAGAAGATTTATTTGTTTATTAATCAAATATGTTATATAATCTTATAGAAGGAGAAATACTATGAAAATACTAGTAAAAAGGGAATCTGAGCTCTTAAAATATCTCTATGAAAATTTAGATATGCCTAAAAAAAAAATAAAGCAATATCTAACCCACGGATCAGTTTTTGTAAACAATAGTAAAATAACACAATATAATTATAAAATAATTCCTGGAATGAGTATTGTTATTGATACAACAAATAAGAAAACAAAAGAATTACCATTTGATATATTATTTGAAGATGATCACATTATTGTTGTAAATAAACCAAGTGGATTGTTAACGATAGCAACCTCAAAAGAAAAAGAAAAAACATTATATCACATTGTAAGAGAATATCTCAGAAGCAAAAACAGAAATGCCAAGATATTTATTGTTCATCGATTAGATAAAGAAACCAGTGGAATTGTTATCTTAGCAAAAGAAGAAACGATAAAAAAGAAGCTTCAAGAAAATTGGAATGAAATAGTAAAATTAAGAGAATATACAGCTATCGTTCATGGAGTATTATTAAAAAAAGAAGATAAAATAGTTCAAAAATTAAAAGAAACAAAAACAGGATTGGTTTATTCTACTAAAAGTCCAGATGGTAAAGAAGCCATAACAAATTACAAAGTTATCAAAGAAAATAAAACTTATAGCATGCTATCCATAAAAATAGAAACAGGAAGAAAAAATCAAATAAGAGTAGCCTTTAATACAATAAATCATCCAATAGTAGGAGATAAAAAATATAATAATAAAGAAAAAGAAACTAGATTATACTTACATGCTAACCGTTTAAAAATATATTATCCAGAGATAAAAAAAGATATATTATTTGAAACAACGATTCCCAATGAATTTAAAATGATAATGAATAAGGGTGATTAAATGCACAAAAAAAGAAAAAAAAAGAAGCAAATAAAACAACTGCTTCTTTCAATAATACTTTTAATGATAGCAGGTGGAACATACTATTTTGTAAATCAAAATAATCAATTAACAACAGAAAAACCAAAAGAGATAATAAAAAAGGAAAATAAAATGAAAGATACAGATATTAAAAATTCAATTTTTAAAGATTACTATGAAAAAGCCTTAAAAATAGTAGATAAAATGACAGTAGAAGAAAAAATAGGGCAATTATTCTTAGTGAGATATAATAAAAATAATCTTGATGTTCAAAAAAAATATTTTCCTGGGGGATATATCCTATTTGCTAAAGACTTTGAAAATCATACAAAAGAAAGTATAAAACAAGAAATTGATAATAATCAAAAAATAAATAAATATCCTTTAATAATAGGAGTGGATGAAGAAGGTGGTACTGTTACAAGAGTAAGTCGCTATCCATCATTTAGAAAAGAGCGGTTTCAGTCCCCAAGATATTACTATGAACAAGGTGGATATGATTTATTAGAAAAAACAGAAACAGAAAAATTAATATTATTAAAAGAATTAGGAATTAATTTAAATTTAGCACCAGTAGCTGATGTCCCATCAAATGAAAATGATTTTATTTATAATCGAGCTTTTGGAAAGAATGCTAAAGAAACTTCAATATTTGTTGAGAAAATGGTAGAATATGCCAATAAAAACCACATAAATTCTTGCTTAAAACATTTTCCTGGATATGGGAATAATAAAGATACACACACAGGAATAGCAATAGATAATCGCAGTTATGAGTCCTTTTTAGAAAGCGATTATTTACCATTCAAAAGTGGAATAAATGCCAATGTTCCAAGTATATTAGTATCACACAATATTGTAAATTCTATTGATAAAGATTCTCCGGCATCTTTAAGTAATAAGGTCATAAAAGAATTAAGAGAAAACCTAGGCTTTACAGGAATTATTATGACAGATGATTTAGCAATGGAAGCTGTAAAAAGTTATGTAGACAATAATGAAGCAGCAACAAAGGCTATAAATGCCGGAAATGATATGATTATAACAAGTGATTTTATTGAGATGTATCAAGAATTACAGCAATCAATAGCAAACAAAAAAATAAAGGAAGAAACAATTAACAAAGCGGTTTTAAGAATTATTGCCTGGAAATATTATAGTAATTTATTTTAAGGAGGAAAAATGAAATCAAAAGAAATAATAGCAAGTCTCGAAAACTCCCCTGGTTATTTCCGTCATAATAACTGCCATACAATCAAGGTAGCAAATGAATGTGTCGAAATGAGAGCAGATTTAACAGAAACGTCACTGAATCCCTACGGAATAGTCCATGGAGGGTTGATTTTTAGTCTAGGGGATACAGCTATGGGAATGGCAGTAGGCAAAAAAGCACTGACATTAAGTGCAAACATATCATATTTAAAACCAGGCACAGGAAAATACATAATTGCTAAAGCCGAAAAAATAAAAATGGGGAAAAATATATGCTTTATGAAAGCAATGATATATAATGATAAAGAAGAATTAATCGCAATAATGGACTCAAGTTATTATATAGTTAGATAGAAAGAAGGAAAAAGTATGACAGTAAAAGAAGTATATAAAGATTATCAAAAATATATGGATAAAGAAATAACGATAAAAGGTTGGATTAGAAATCACAGAAAACAAAAAGAATTTGGTTTTATTGATTTTTCAGATGGAACATGTTTTAAACATATACAAGTCGTATATGAAAATCAATTAAAAGACTTTGAAAAAATTCAAAAAATGCATGTTGGAAGCAGTATAGAAGTAACAGGTAAAGTAGTAAAGTCTCAAGGAAAGCAAGATTTTGAAATCAGTGCAAGTGAAGTAATAATGGTGGGAGATTGTCCAGAAGATTATCCTATCCAACCAAAAAGACATACAAGAGAGTTTTTAAGAGAACAAGCTTATTTAAGGCCTAGAACGAATTTATTTCAAGCAGTATTCCGAATTAGAAGTGTAGCAGCTTTTGCAATTCATGAATATTTTCAAAAAAATAATTACTTATATGTTCATACTCCACTAATCACAACTGCTGATTGTGAAGGAAGTGATCAAATGTTCAAAATTACGACACTTGATTTAAATCACTTAGAAAAAGATAAGGAAAAAAAGGTAGATATGTCTAATGATTTATTTGGAAAATTAGCTTATATTACAGGATCAGGGCAACTTCATGGAGAAACATTTGCTTTAGCATTTAATAAAATATATACTTTTGGACCAACTTTTCGTACAGAAAATTCTAATACTAAAACACATGCCAATGAATTTTGGATGATCGAACCAGAAATGGCTTTTTGTGATTTGGAAGAATTAATGAATGTTGAGGAAGAAATGTTAAAATATGTTATAAAATATGTATTAGATAATTGCCCAGATGAGATAGACTTTTGCGATGGTTTTGTAGAAACAGGCCTAAAAGAAAAACTAACTAAATTAATAAGTTCAAAATTTACAAGAATAACGCACAAAGAAGTCATTGATATTTTGAAAAACTCAAAACAAAAATGGGAATTTGAACCAAGTTACGAAGATGATATAGCTAAGGAACATGAAAAATATATAACGGAATACTTTAATGGCCCAGTTTTTATAACTGATTGGCCAAAAGATATCAAAGCCTGGTATATGAAAGTAAATGCAGATAATAAAACAGTAGCTGCAGTAGATTTAGAAGTTCCAGGAGCAGGAGAATTAATGGGTGGAAGCCAAAGAGAAGAAGATTATAATACTTTACAAGCTAGAGCTAAAGAACTAGGTGTTGACACCGAAGCAATAGAATGGTACATGAATTTAAGAAAATTTGGAGGTTGCGTTCATTCTGGATTTGGAATGGGATTTGAAAGACTAATTATGTATTTAACAGGAATAGAAAATATTCGTGATGTTATACCATATCCAAGAACACCAGGTAATTGTGATTATTAGGAAAATCAAAGCATCTTTACATTAACTAAAATAATTCTACGGTGAATTTATAAAAAATGTAGACACATAAAACAGTCTACATTTTTTTCTTACAATTATCTTGAATCATCTCGACAAATTTCTTAACACTATAATTAGGTTCTTTCTTATGGATTGTTGCTAGAACAATAATTCTTTTTGGAATATCTGGTTTCACTTTGATTTCATATAATTGATTATTTCTTAATTCGTCAGTTATAAATTCCTTAGTAGCAAAACCAATTCCAAACCCAGCCTTTACTAAATCAACAATTAAGTGATGACTCAAAACTTCTAATTTTGGTTTGAGATAAATGTCACTATTCTTTAAATACATATTCAAAGAATAACGACTACTAGAAGGATTGTTAGGAAATATTAAAGGAAAAGAATTTAAATCATTAATATTTATTTCTTTATGAACAAGTTCATAATATTTTTTATTTGCAACAAAAATATCTTGAACTTTAAGTATAGGCATTATATCAAAATTCTGGTTTTCTAAAGCTGATGAAAATAATATTAAAATATCCAAATTACCATTTCTTAATTCTTTAACTAAATTATTTGACGTATCATTATTAATTTGAATTTCTATATTTGGATATTTAGAATGAAATAATTCTAAATATGGCATTAAAACAAATCGACAAATGCTAGTAGATACTCCAATTCGAAGCATTCCTATTTCTAGATTTTTTAAATTAGTCAAAGCATTTTCGCCATTAACAATGCTATCTATTCCTGTCTTGACATATGAAAAAAGTAATTTACCTTCATCCGTTAATCTCATTCCTCTTTTGGTTCTTGTAAATAAATTAACTCCTAATTGAAATTCTAATTTCTTTATCTGAAAAGTAATTGCAGGTTGAGATTTAAATAGAGCTTTAGAAGCTGCAGAAATACTTCCTTCTTTAGCAACTACATAAAAAATATAATATAAATCATAACTGGAATTCATAATATTAACCTCATTTATATTTAACATAAAAAATATGTATTATTCTTATATCATAAATATATATATAATTGCAAGTATGGAGGGGAAAACATGCAAATAAAGCAAGAAAAAAGTGAAATAGAAAAAATAAAAGAATTTAAAGCAGAAATAGAAAAATTAGCAGAACAGATAAAAAGGGCTTCAGCATATGAATGCTTAGAAATTGGAGATATTATTGCTGAACTTGTAACTATTTATGAAAATAAAGAATATCGTTGTTTAGTAACAGAACCATCATTCGCTTCAGAAAGAGAGTATATAATAACAGAAAATCAATATAAATCTCCAATATACAGAATTAAGATTACAAAAACATTAGATGACAAAAAAGACATATGTTGCTTATTTCCATCAGAATATAAATCATTACAAGAAGCAAAAACAGGCAAGACATTTATAGAATGGTTAAATGAAGGACCTGAATATATTCAATTATTTATAGATTATTTATATAAAAGAAGAACTAATAAAAAAGCAGAGAAAATAGATAAAAAAGAATTAAATCTAATTTTAAAAGCTTTTGTAGAAGAAACAAAAGAATTACAAGACCAAACAAGACAAAAAAGAGAGGAAATCGAAAGATATAGAAAAATATCCGAAGAAAAATCAAGATTTCAAAGTTCTTGCGTAATTAATAGAAAAATGATGTATCATATAATCCTATATATAATTAAGTATTATGAAGAAAATATGTTTGCAAAAGATGAAACGCAAAGAAAAATTACATATTATCATGACGATGGTCAGGGCTATGAAATATCAGAAGCTTTATATCACAATTTAATCATTCAATACAACGGAAAAAAAATAAGTTATCAAACATATGTAGATAGTAACAAAGATCACATTGACTATGAAGACAATTTTACAGGACTAGATTTAGATGCTAATCAGGATACAAAAATAAACTTTTTCGAAATAAAAAACAAATTATTACCAGCTATTGATAATAGTGTATACTTAAAAGAGTTTTTTAAAAAATTAGAATCAACATATGAAAGCCAAATATCAATAACAACTGATAAACTTGAAGAACTACTTGCTGATATTAGTAACTTAAAAAAACAGAAAAAGAAAGTAAGACAATAAAATAATAGATACCTGTGATGATAAGAATTCATTCGTAATTACCAATCCTTTTTTTCTTTTCTTTTTCAAAGAGAATTGTTATAATAAAAAAGAAGGAGTTCCATATGGAAATATTAGAAACAAAAACAGACATAGGATTAGTAAGAGACAAAAATGAAGATGCTGTTTTAGCACTAAGACACCCAAGAAATAAAAACATTAAATTGCTAATAGCAGCAGATGGAATGGGTGGAAGGAATCATGGAGAAATAGCAGCTAACTATGTCGTAAATTCATTAAACCGTTGGTTTTATAATAAAGATATAAGAACTCTAAATAATACGGAAAAAGTAGAAGAATTACTAAGAAAATATATAAAATCAATAAACACGAATTTAATAAAAAAATATGGAGAAGATAATTTAGGAACAACTCTCACTTTAGCCTTAATTAATAAAAAAAATACTTTGATTTTAAACATCGGAGATACTAGAGCTTATATATACAAGAATAAAAAATTAATTCAAGTTACCGAAGATGATTCTGATGTTTGGGATTACTACAAATATGGAAAAGTAAAAAAGGATCATCTAAGGTTTTTTGCTAATAACAGTATTATTACTGCTTGCATTGGAATATGTCATGAATTATGTACAATCACCTCAACAATTATAGAAAATGATTACGATATCATACTACTATTAACAGATGGCGTAACAGATAACATAACAGATACCAAAATAAAGAAGCTAATTAATTGGACTTCAAAAGAACAATTATTGAAAAAAATTATTAATGAAGCAGTAAATGTAGATCAAAAACTACATATACCTTTATCGCTAAAAAGAAAATACACTTCAAATTATGTCATTCCTTTTCGTGGAAGAGACAATGCAAGTGGAGTTATTTATATAAAAAAAGTATAAAAAAAAAGAAAACCTCTCATAATAAAAATGGGAGGCTTTTTAATGAAACGATTATTAATACCATTGCTAATTGCAATTATTTTTATAATAGGATGTGAAAATACAATGAATACACCAACAAATAAGGTGGAAAGCTTTTTGGGAAAATATCAAAAAATGGATACTACTGTTTTAGAAGAATTAAATAATGTTATACAAGAAGACAATTCAATGACAAAAGAACAAAAAGAAGAATATCAAAAGCTATTAGAAAAACAATACCAAAACCTATCTTATAAAATAAAGACAGAAGAAGTAGAAAAAGAAAAAGCAACAGTAGAAGCAGAAATAGAAGTTTTAGATTATAAAACTTCTATAGATAAATCAAAAAAATATTATGAAGAACATATAGATGAATTTAAAAACGATAAAGAAGAAGAAACAGATAAAAAAACATATATGGAATACAAATTAGAAGAATTAAAAAAAGTAAACACTAAAACAAAATATGAGATAACTTTTAACTTAACAAAAAAAGATGGAGTATGGGTAATGGATAATTTAACAGAAACAGATAGAAAAAAAATTCATGGATTATATTAGTTTAGCTGATAAAATACACTATAATGAAATATCTTCCGGCTAATTATTAAAAAATATAAGTCAACTAAAACAAGAAAATTATAAAATGACTAGTAAAGGCCATCAGTAATGATGACCTTTTAATATTTTAATAAATTTAAAATTTTAAATTTATTAGAAAAAACTTTGTATTTAACAACAAAATTGACAGGTATCATCTTTTATAATTATTTTATAAATCCCGAATTTCTAAGTTTTCTTGAAAACAATAAAGAGTTTTGCGCCCTTATTTCCCTTATTGTACAGATTTTTTTTGGCTATACCTTTAGATCGACTTTTGATTTAAATCCTGATGACAAAGATGCCTTAAGAAAAATACAAGGCAAAGTAGAAGAGGCAATAAGAAAATTAAAAAAAGAAATACAACCTTATGATGATGAATATGATGATGGATATGATGATGAATATGATGATGTAAGGAGCACAAGAAGAAGATGAAAGAAAATATGATACTAACTCTTAATGGTAGTTATAAATACTTAGTTGTTTATTCAACAATTTATAATAATAAGAACTACATTTATATTACTAACATTGATAATCCTCTAGATACTTGTTTTTTTGAATATACAGGGGCTGACAGATTAAAAAGAGTTAAGGATGTAAAATTATTCACTGAATTATTAAAAAAGTATAAAGAAGAAAAGGTTGATTGCTTAGAATAGAATACTTTTCTTTTTTTTATTTAATGCTTGAAAATAGCAAAAATAAAATCTTTAAAAAAAAAATAGGGTATGATATACTAAGTAAGAATAGAGGGTGATTGAGTGCTAGGTAAGATAGAAGAAATTATTGATAACAGAGTAAAAATAAGGTTAAGTATTGATATCAATGAACAACCCAACTTAATAAATTTACACGTTGTTTTTGAAGACAATAAAGGGAAAAAAATTGTCGGTGAAATTGCTGAAGCAAATCAAGAAATAATGCTGATTAACATCGTAGGGGAAATTAATAATGGCATTTTTATATCTGGAGTAGGTCTAAAGCCATCATTTAAATCGACAATAAGAATGATAAAATTAGAAGAATTAGAATTAATTTATGGAAAACAACAAGTAGAATTTGGCTATACAAACTTTGGAACTAGCAATGTTTATGAAGGATATAAGATAAATGTTCCAATAAATGATTTTTTTAATACTCACTTTTCTATATTAGGAAACACAGGCTCAGGAAAAAGTTGCACAGTAGCATCCATCTTTCAAAAGTTATATACAAGCAGTGAACATATTCCTCTAAACTCATCTTTATTCTTTTTTGATGCCTATGGAGAATATACTCATGCCTTTGAAAATTTACATGAAAAAAATAAAAGCTTAAGTTATAAGACCTATACAACAAATATTATAGATCCTGAAACTGAGGTGCTAAAAATACCAATTTGGTTGCTAGATGTTGATGATTTAGCACTATTATTAGATGCTACCTCTCCAAATCAATTACCAATCATTGAAAAAACATTAAAATTAGTACCAATTCTGACAGGTAGTAGTGAAAAAGTAATCATCAGAAAAAATGATATTATTGCTAGAGCTCTACAGGATATTTTATTAAGTGGAATGGAGTCAACGAAGATTAGAGACCAAGTAATGGGAGTTCTTACAAAATTTAATACTCCAACATTAAACTTAGAAACACCAATTGTTCAGCCAGGATACACTAGAACCTTTAGACAGTGCCTTTTTATAGATAAAACTGGAAAAATGCAGGAAATGGAACTGGTTGTAGAATTTGTCAGAACTTATATTGTAGAAGACACTTTAGAAATTCCAGAAGAAGAATTAAATCCATACTATAATTTAAATGATCTAGAGTTGGCGATGGACTTTGCATTAATTAGTGAAGGAATATTAAAAAGTAACAAAGTTTTTGATAATGCCAACGTTATGAGTGTTCGCCTTCATACTCTAGCAACTGGTGATAATAGACATTACTTTTCATATCCAAAATATGTAACAAGAGACCAATATATAGAAGAATTATTGTGGGATGACAAAAACCAAATGAAAGCTCAAATTGTTAATTTTAATATCAATTATATTGATGATCGGCTTGCCAAGGTGATTACAAAAGTATTATCTAGAATGATATTCTTAAAAGCTAGCACATTAAAACCAAGAGGAAGTAGAGCTTTTCATATAATCATTGAAGAAGCACATCGTTATGTTCAACATGATAATGATATTGAATTATTGGGCTATAATATATTTGAAAGAATTTCAAAAGAAGGAAGAAAATATGGAATATTTTTAGTCCTAATTACACAAAGGCCAAGCGAATTATCAGATACTTGTGTATCTCAGTGCATGAATTTCTTAATTTTAAGGACCTTACACCCTGTAGACTTACAATACATAAAAGAAATGGTACCCAATATTTCCAGTGAAATAGTATTACAATTAAAAAATTTAAAGCCAGGTAATTGCATTGCCTTTGGTTCTGCTTTTAAAGTACCAACAATAATGTATATAGATATACCAAATCCAAGACCATTATCTAATAATGTAAATTTAGAAGATGTGTGGTATAAAAAAGAAGAACAACCTCAAACCCAAAGCAACTGGAATCAACAAAATATAAATCAAGCTCAAGTACTCCCAACGTCCCAAAATCAAGCATACCCACAAAATATGATTTCACAAGGAGCGTCGGCTAATATGCAAGTAAATCAAGTAGTTCCCATACAAGCAAAATATATTCAACAATAAGCAAGATGTTTCTTGCTTTTTCTTCCAGAACGGAAAATAACTAAGGAACATATACTAATTTAAAAATTTGGGCTTTTTCTTTTAAAAAAAATATGCTAAAATAAAATACAGTAAGATAAATAAAAAAGTGTAAATATAAATTAAAATTGGAGGATATTATATGAAAGATAAATTGAAAGGTTTTTTTGGAGGAGAAGACACAACAACAGAAAAGACAACAGATGAAGCATATTATACAACATCAAAAGAAGAATTTCATGCTCAAAACGGAATTGCAGGATCAAAGATGATGTTATTAGAACCAAGGGCATATTCAGAGAGCCAACAAATAGCAGACTATCTAAAAAATAGAAATGCTGTAGTAGTAAATTTAAAAAGAGTAACTCCAGATCAAGCTAAAAGAATAGTAGATTTTTTATATGGAACAATATATGCTATTGGAGGAGATTTACAAAAATTAGGTGGAGGAATATTTTTATGTACACCTAATAACGTAAATGTAGAAGGAACAATTAGTGAAGATAGTAATCCAAATAAGACAAGTAGCAGAAGCAAAAAAGATTCAAAAGAAGACGATGAAGACTTTTTTTAAAATGAATTAATCCCCATTTATGAGGTAATTATACGGAAAAATTTAGTTACGAAGAAAAGAATATAATCGAAATGAAGTAAATAATTTTATTGGTGAAAAAAAGAAAATTAAAATATCTGGCTGAAGAAATAGAATTGTTAGAAATAGACCCTCAATAGGGCCTTTTTTTATCAAAAAAATATTGATATTATGGCTATTTTTAGATAAAATGAAAGAAGATAAGATAAGTTAAAAAAGATAGGAGCCATAAGATTTTTTATGAATAAAAAAGGATTAAAAAAAGTAATATTTCTAGTTTTTCTTGCCACTGTTTTTTTCGCAATAGGAGGATTTATTTTATATCCAAAATTTATATTTAAACAAAATGAAAAAAAATTAGAGATGGCAGCAAGAAGATACTTTGAATTAAATAGTTCTCAATTACCAACAGGAGAAAGAGTAAAAACAATATATCTTCAAGAACTCTATCGAAAATCATTTATTGAAAAAGATATTTTTGTCCCTTATACACAAAAAACATGCTCCAATACAAAAAGTTGGGTAAAGGTTAAAAAAGTAAAGGGAAGCTACAAGTATTACACATACTTAGACTGTGAAATGTTAAAATCTCAAATAGATCATACTGGTCCAGAAATTAAACTGAATGGAAAAGAAAAAATGACAATTGGACTAGGGGAAGAATACAAAGAATTAGGAATAAAAAGTGTTACTGATGATACAGATGGAAAGCTAAAAAAGGAAGCTGTAACAATTAAAGGAAACGTAGATACTTCTCAAATAGGAACTTATGAAATTACTTATAGTGCTATAGACAGTTTTGGCAATAAATCAAATATAAAAAGAACAATCAATATTGTTCAAAAATTGAATAGTACTGTAAAGAAACTATTAAATGGAGAACAAAACTTTAAGGGGTATCCAGAAAATAATTATATAAGACTGTCTAATATGGATTTTAGAATTTATGGATTAGATAATAATAATAACGTTATAATAGTTTCTAATGAAGATATAGCAAACGTAAACTTTTCTAAATTAAATCAATGGCTAGAGTATTATTACAATAATTTGAATGAAACAACAAAGAAGATGATTATAAAATCAAAGTTTTGTAACATGGACATATCAGAAGAGAATCTCTCTACAACATCATGCACCTCATACACGAATGAAAGAAATATTTATATTCCATCCATTATTGAAATAAACAAAGCAGCAAATGGAGAACAGAATTTTATGAAACCGGATACCATGTCTTGGACAGCCAACAAAAAAAATAACCAAGAAGCCTATTTAACAAGAAACTTCTTCTTTGGAGAAGAATATACTGCCAATTACTTGTCTTATGATATAAATGATAATTATGGGGTAAGACCAATGTTTACTATAAATGGAAAGACTTTAATTAAAGGTGGAGAAGGAACTAAAACAAATCCATATACTTTTAAAGATACCAAAATAGCTAAAGCTGGAACCCTATTAAATGAAAGAAATACTGGAGAGTATTTTGAAGATGCTGGATCAATATGGAGAATTATTAAAACAGAAGAAGACGGAACCACCAAAGCGATAGTTGCCACTACTTTATCAAAATATAAAGATGATAATGCTTATAGTGATAAATTAACTTTCTTTCCAGATACTATGAATGATAATTATATTTATAATCCAAAAAAGAAAGATAGTGTAGCCCATTTTATTAGTAATTCACTTGAGGGTTATATTGATACCTCAAAATTAGTAATACATGAAATAGAAGTACCTATCTATAAAAAAGAAATAATATATAAAGAAGAAATAGAAATAAAAAAATATAATACAGTATTATCTGCACCAGATATGTATGAAATCTTTAGTGCTAGAGAAGATATTGGGAATAAAACAACAAAATCATATTGGCTAAAAAATTCATCAAAAGAAAAAAAATATGTCGCACTTATTACCGATATTGGAGTCCCTTATGTAGGAATAATAAATGAATATAATCCATATGGAATTAGAGTTGTTGGGTATTTTAAAAAAGATGTAACCATTATAAATGGAGAAGGAACTGAGACAAATCCGTATAAAGTAAAATAGTTAGGGGGACATATGAAAAAAAAGACAACAATAATCTATTTAATTAGTATAGGAATAGCTTTATTATTTCTTATATACTACACCTTTATTTCAGAAAAAGATTATTACAAAATTCAATCAAGAGTAAAAAACATTGAAACAACTAATAAGATTGGAGAAGATTATGATAATGTAGCTTGGTTGAGAATTCAAGGAACGAATATTGATTTCCCAGTAGTAAAAGAAAAAAATGGAGCATATAAATATCCAGTTGATAAAGATAAATATGTATGGCTCATAAATGCAAGTAATCAATATAAAGACTTTATAATAATTAATGGACATAACATCATGAATCTATCAAGCAATCCAAAAATAAAAGAAAAAGGTTTTACTAGATTAGAAGCTTTAATGGCTTTTGTTTATTATGACTTTGCTAAAGAAAACCAATATATTCAATATACAGTAAATCAAAAAGACTACTTATATAAAATATTTTCAGTAGCTTTCATAGATAATAGTTCCATAAATGCTTTCATAAATCCAACAGATGAATACACGAAAGAAGATATAAAAGAACAAATTAAGCTCTATAAAGAAAAAAGTTTATATAATTATGATATAAAAGTAAATGAAAAAGATAAAATCATAACAATTCTCACATGTACAAGATTTAAAAAAAACCAGAATGTCAATTTTGTAGTAAGTGGTCGGCTTTTAAGAAAAAAAGAGCAAGTACAAAAAACAGAAATCAAAAAAAACACAAAAAATTATAAACTAGTAGAAGACGCAATGAAGGGTGATAAAGAATGAAAAATAAAATAAATTTATTGATAGCAGTTATAATTGGTTTTCTTATATTGAATGCTTATTCGGTAAAAGCTGCAGAAAGCAAATATATAAATGAAGAAGGCAAATCTGTAAAATGTAGCAGCAAATATCCGAAGTTAGCTCATATAACCGAAAATGATTTTAAGATAGAAGTTGTAGAAAGACCAAGTTCAACTTATGAATTCTTCTTAAACCCTCAAGATATTGTAAAAGATATCCCAGTAACTATATCTTGCTATGATATTACTAATGGAAAGACACTTGTAAACCAAAATACATTAGTAGGACATAAAGGAGGATTTTATCTAAAAACAGAAAAAGGCAGAATTTATGAATGTGAAGCCATCGCAAAAATATCATATGAGATAAAAAATAGTAATGGGGAACCAATATTAGATGCGACAGGAAATAAGCAAGAATGTTCTGCAGCATTTTCTCAAACAATTTCGTTTGAAGAAAATTTTGGAGATGAAGAAAATATAGGTATAAAAAATTGCCAAGATTTAATTACTAGCACCAATATAGATAATAATACTTCTACAATCAATTGTAATGTTACTCATAGTGATACTTTCAATAAAGAATTTTGTGAAGCAAAGAAAAATTCAACTGCTATAGATTTTGGAAGTAAAAATTTTAAAGATTATAATCCAAACTTCAATGCAGACGCCGATAAAAAGGCAGCTAAAGGAGAGGCCTCTGACAAATCGTTTAAATGTGACGTAAGAGTCAAATCTTCATCTAAAATGGACTATGTAAATAAAAAATATTTATTTGGTTATGGAAATAAAATTGAAAATGCCGGATATTACAAATATCATTATGATGACCCTAATAAAGACTATATAGATAGTAGAGCAGTAACTTGTAATATTAGATGTGAGGAAGCTGTTACTGTTGAATATGAAGCTCCTATTGCTTCAAAAGCAGGGATGTGCTTTAGTTATAAAGTAAAAGTAACTAGCAGAGTATCCTGTGGCATGGTAGAAGAACCAAGAAAGCCAGACATATTTACAGGATATTGTGAACCAGTTCCAAGATGTTTTCATGGAAGTCGTGAATACTCCCAAGGAGGACCAAGTGATGACTTTGATGCTTGTATTAAAAAATGTGATGGAGGAAAATATACACAAAAATGTAGTAAAAAATGCTATAAGCAAGTATATGGAACAGCATTATTAGAAAAATCAAGTCAAAAAGGCCAAAAAAATGCAACTGTTAAAAAGATGGATTTATCTGAATGCCTTAGAACAGAAAAACCACAGTTTACATGTTACTATGTTCGTGGAGAGAATGATAAGATAAATTGGGTATGCCCACAAGGTTTTGATTGTAACAGACCAGACATTTATGAAGGTCGCTGGTATAATACTCACTGGGCCGGATTTGGAGGCAAAGGAAATTATTCTTTATGTAGCGGACATAATGATGGAATATATCGTCGTAAATTAGGAAATGGTTTTTGTACAGACACCTGTAGTTGGTATGCGCCAATGCCAGGAAAGCCAGGAGCTATATGTGCTACTCCATATCTAAATCCAGGCTTAGCCGAATGGGATAATTATAATAATATGCAAATATATAAACAAGCAGTAAATTCTTGTAAAGCTAAAGCATCTTGTACAACCACCACTACATATTTTAGAATTTCTGCAGGCTATTCAAATTATAGTGATAATACATATACTGAAATAAATTTCCCTTATAGTGAAATAAACGGTAAAGAAAAAGACAGATTAGCATCAGGCAAAAATAGAATATTTGATAATACAGGTCTAAGCAATACGACACTAATTATTGGTAAAACAGCTGAAGAAAGAGCAAAAAGTGGGTGCTATGCTCCAATAGATGAAGTTAAACGGGAAGATCTATATCAAGCAGAATGGACATTCCCAGGGACCTGGATTAATAACAAAACAGGGGAAATTTCATACCGTAAGAAAGATAGTGGTTGGTCAGAAATGAAAAAATCGTTTTGTACACCACTAAATGCAAAAAATGTAAATCAAAAATGGTGGAATTGGTTTATGAAAGAAACTATTTCTGGAAAAAGTACATCAATTGAAACGGACCAGTATAAAAAGGAATGTGCCCCATATGAATCATCAAGTTCTATTACTAAAGTAAGTACAGTCTCATCTAGTGATATTGAGAAATGGAACATTAATGCTATAACGACAGATTTTGGATATTTTAAATGGGGAATACATATTCAATGTTTCTATGCTCTAAATACAAATCCAGCAATGATAAAAACCTCAACGTCATCAAAAGAAGTGGAAAAATGTTGCCCAGCTGGAGGGTGCAAAGACACAAATAGCCCACAAGGATCTTATCGAATACGTTCTGTTGATTTAAATAACTTATTTCCAAGTCCAGATGGAAAGGAGACACCAGTTAATGAAACGGGAAGAGCACCTGGATTTAACTGGAGTGAATATGCAACAAACACCCAAAATAATCCAACATATCAAAGTAATCCGCAAAGATACTTAATGGATATTCAAAAGCTAGGAAACGGTGTATACGATGATCAATATCTTGATTACTATTTCGAACTAGATAAGGAAGATCTTAAGAACTTACAGGGAGAAAATTATGGATCATTTACTGGAAAAACTACCAAGAGAAAGAATGGCATTACAACATACTATAGTACTGAAATTAGAAATTTAAAAAACAAACAAAATAAAACTCCAGAAGAAAAACCAGCAACAGAATGTAACAATTTACAAAACTGGCATTCTAGTACCTGTGCAACTTCGTAAAAAAAATTGTAAATAATAAGAAAATATGTTATATTAATTGCTGGAAGGCAGGAAAGAGCTGCTAAAAAAAGAAAGCAAGTGCGAAAGACGGAATAATTTAAATTATTAAGAGAGCTTGTGTTTGGTGAAAACAAGTTAAGGAAAATTATTCAAATCACTTTCAAGTTGCGATTTATGGATAAGATAAATACGGTAACGCGTTATAGTTAAGAGGTAAGTAAAGCTTATAAAATAAGGTGGTACCACGAGAACTTCGTCCTTAGGATAAAGTTCTTTTTATTTTTATTCATCATAATATTAAAAAGGAGGGATCTATGCTTACAAATATTGCTTTATTAGTATTAGGATTTATAATTTTAATAAAAGGTGCAGATTTATTTGTTGATGGATCATGTGGATTAGCTAGAAATTTTAAAGTATCCAAAATGTTAATTGGTCTAACAATTGTCTCCTTTGGAACAAGTGCTCCAGAGTTTGCAGTTAGTATAAAATCCCTATTAGCAGGAAATGGGGACATTACTTTGGGAAATGTAATTGGTAGTAATATTTTAAATATTCTATTAATTATTGGTTGTAGCTCTTTTATACATTCACTACAAGTAAAAAATAGTACTGTAAAAAAAGAATTACCAATCACAATACTAATGACATCTCTTTTTGCACTACTTTTGTCCGATAATATATTTGATAGTGGAATAAAGAATACTTTTACAAGAGCGGATGGAATTACAGTATTACTATTTTTCTCAGTATTTATATATTACTTAATATCAATGTCAAGAAAAAAAATAGAAGTAGATAAGGACGATGAAATAATATCTTTACCTAAAGCAACTATATATATATTAATAGGATTAACAGGGATTATTCTAGGCAGTAACTTTGTTGTAGATACGGCTGTTATTCTTGCTAAAACATTAGGAGTTAGTGAACGATTAATAGCGCTAACAATAATTGCCTTAGGAACAAGTCTACCAGAATTAGTTACCAGTTTGGTTGCAACAAAAAAAGGAGAATATGATATTGCAATTGGAAATGTAGTAGGAAGCAATATATTTAATATTGGAATAGTAATTGGAATACCTGTAAGTATTTTAGGAGGAATAGGAGTTATCAACTTTAGTTACATTGATTTGCTAGTAATGATTATATCTGCTATTTTTCTCTTTATGTTTGCATTCAATGATTATAAAATAAGTAAAAAAGAAGGATTTTTATTTTTAATGTTATTTACAATTTATTATAGTTATGTTTTAGGAAGTTAGGAGTGATATCATGAAGTTTAAAGAATTAGAACAAGGAAAAATAAATGAAATAGAAGAAAAATACAGTAATTATTGGGAAAAAGAAAAAATATTTGAAAAAAGCATTAAAAATAGAAGTGAAAACAAAAACTATGTTTTTTATGATGGACCTGCTACAGCTAATGGAATGCCAGGAATTCATCATTTATTAGCAAAGCTATTAAAAGATACAGTTTGTAAATATAAAACAATGGAAGGCTATAGGGTTATTCGAAAAGTAGGATGGGATACTCATGGACTACCAGTAGAAGTTCAAGTAGAGAAAGAATTAGGCTTTAACGGTAAAGGTGACATTGAAAAATATGGAATTAAAGAGTTCAATCAAAAATGCCGAGAAAGTGTTTGGAAAAATGAAAAGTATTTTACAAAATTTACAAAAGAAATGGGACAATTTATTGATTTAGAACACCCTTATGTTACTTATGATAATAATTATATTGAAACAGAATGGTGGATTTTAAAAAAAATATTTGATGATGGCTACATTTATGATGGACTAAAAATAGTTCCATGGTGTCCAAGATGTGGAACAGGACTTGCTTCGCATGAGGTGGCCCAAGGCTACAAAGAAATTTCTGTTAATACAGTATATGTTCCATTTAAAGCAAAAGATGAAGAGAATACTTATTATTTAGTATGGACAACAACTCCATGGACTTTAATGTCTAATATTGCTTTATGTGTAAACCCTAAAGAAACTTATGTTAAATGCTTATCAAAAGGATATAACTTTATTGTAGCGAAGGCTTTAGCAGATAAAATTTTAGGAGAAGATTACAAAATAGTCGAGGAATATCAAGGAAAAGATTTAGAAAATAGAGAATATGAACAATTAATGCCAATTTTAGAGGTACCTGAAAACAAAAAGAAATTTATTGTAACTTGTGCCGATTATGTAACAATGGAAGATGGTACAGGGATTGTTCATATTGCTCCAGCATTTGGACAAGATGACTATGAAGTAGGACTTTCTTATGATTTAGCAATCTTAAATCCAGTAGGAGAAGATGGTTGCTACACAGAAGGACCATGGAAAGGCCGCTTAGTAGTTGATCCAGAACTTGAAGTAGAAATAATAAAGTATTTAGCAGACCAAGACAAATTGTTTAAAAAGCAGAAAATGAAACATGATTATCCACATTGTTGGAGATGCAATACTCCACTAGTATATTACTCAAAACCATCTTTATATATTAAAACAACGGCTAAGCAAAAAGAAATTATCGAAGAAAACAAGAGTATTAATTGGTATCCAGACTATGTTGGAGAAAAGCGTTTTGGAAACTGGCTAGAAAATATGAATGATTGGGCCATCTCAAGAAATAGATATTGGGGAACACCAATACCACTATGGAGGTGTGCCTGTGGCCACGATGAAATGATAGGCTCAAGAAAAGAACTTGTTGAAAAAGCTATTGAAGAAATTGATGAGAGTATTGAATTACATAGACCATATGTAGATGATGTTCATATTAAATGCCCAAAATGTGGAAAAACAATGACTAGAGTAAAAGATGTTATGGATTGCTGGTTTGATAGTGGAGCTATGCCATTTGCTCAATATCATTATCCATTTGAAAATAAGAAAATCTTTGCAGAACAATTCCCAGCAGACTTCATAGCTGAAGGAATTGACCAAACGAGAGGTTGGTTTTATTCTCTACTAGTAGTATCAATGTTTGTAATGGGAAAAACCCCTTATAAGAATGTCTTAGTAAATGACTTGCTTCTAGACAAAAATGGTCAAAAAATGCATAAGTCCAGAGGAAATGCCATTTCACCATTTGAAATCATGCAAGAGTATGGGGCAGACACGGTTAGATTTTATATGCTTCACACCTCACCAGTATGGACACCGTTAAAATTTGATGTTGATGGATTAAAAGAAATATATTCAAAATACATCTCTACGTTTAAAAATGCATATTCATTCTTTGAAATGTATGCTAATGCTGATCATATTGATCCGAGGGAATATAGTATTCCAATAAAGGACAGAGAATTAATCGATAAATGGTTAATTTCAAAGCTAAATAAGTTAATAAAAAATGTTCGTGAGGCATTTAACGAGTATGACTTAAATAAAGTTTGTAAATTAATTATTCCATTTTTAAATGACGATCTATCAAATTGGTATATCAGAAGTAATAGAAGAAGATTTTGGGATTCTGAATTAACAGATAGTAAAAGGGCTGTTTATTTAACAATGTATGAAGCTTTAACAACATTATGTAAAATATGTGCTCCAATAACCCCCTTTTTAACAGAAGAAATTTATGGTAAATTAACCAAAGAAAAATCTGTACATCTAGCTGATTTCCCAATAGAGAATATGGAACTAATAGAGACAGCCGTAGAAGAAAGAATGGACTTAGTAAGAGATATTTGTTCTCTCGGTAGATTTGCAAGAGAAGAAGTAAACATCAAAGTTCGTCAACCAATTAAAAACTTGATTCTTCTAAAGAGTGATGAAATGATTATAGGAGATTTACTTCCTGTAATAAAAGAAGAATTAAATGTCAAAGAAATCATCTTTAAAGAAGACATGACAGAATATTTAGAATATATTGCTAAACCAAATTTCCAAGTGTTAGGAAAAACATTAGGTCCAAAAATAAAAGAATTACAAGAAATTCTTAATAAATTAACTTCAAAGGAAATAACAAAGATATTAGAAAAAGGATTAAAAATAAAACTAGCAGGAGAAAGTTTTGAACTAACAAAAGACAACACTATAATATCTATAAAACAAAAAGAAGGATATGCCTCAACAAGTAATAATAAAACAATCGTAGTATTAGATACAGAATTAACAGAAGAATTAATTTTAGAAGGACTAGCAAGAGAATTTGTAAGAAAAGTTCAATCATTAAGAAAAGATGCCGATTTCATTATAACAGATCATATTAATATATATTATAATGGTACAGAAAATATTGAAAAAATGTTAGAACATTATAAAGATTATGTCATGAAAGAAACATTAGGAGATAATTTAATAAAAGATACTTCACTAAAAGATAAATATGATTTAAATGAAGAAGAATCGTATATAAAAGTAGAAAAAATATAATTTGTTGAGAGAAAAAAAGTAGACTTATAAAATGTAGAGTCTACTTTGTTTTTTACAACATATATTTACTGGAAATTGCTAGAATGATTAGAATTTAAAGCATAAAGTTTTTGTTTTTGATTATCAACAGGAATTTCCTTAGGTGGATATAAACAACAAGCAATTTTGTTAATATCAACAATAACAGATGCCTCAGCAATCTCTTTTAAAACATCATTACTACTAATACGTGAGTTAGGAAAAAATTGATGTAATAAAAAATCTACCTCTTCTACACTATCAGGCATAGACATTCCAAGATCTTTTAGTTGACAGAGTTTTTGCGTTTTAAGTTCATCTATAGCTTTTTTGTAAGTAGAATCTGTTTTTTCTTTCCATATCTCGTCATAGAAATCACTTATACTTTGAATTCTAGAATTTATATTATTTATTATTTCTGTTAAATCATCATCGTAGCCAACACGCAATTCATCAACACGACTGTCTTCAAATGAGTTAGACAAACTAGTTATAAATTCTTGATATTCATCAAGCCAATTTTTTTCATTTTTGTTCCCATCCTTTTTCTTTTGAAAACTAGTTATATCAAAATTCGATAATTTTGCAATAGATTCTTGTATTACATTTAAAGGTAAAGATTTCCTATAAGCATTCAAAATTTTCTTAGTTAACATTTTCCATTTCTTTTGATTAGTTGGCATAAAGTCTTCACAAAGCACGGAAATATTAGAAGCATCATCAAGTATCTTTCTTGGACGATCTTCTATTTGCATTAGACATAAATGCTCCAATAATCCAGGAAAATTTCGTAGATTATCTTTCACCCTTGTTACTTCATCTAAAAAATGATCATAATCTTTTTCTTTAGTATTATAAAGCTTAGTTAGCAAAGAAAATGGAATTTCACCTACATATTTGTAAAAGAGTTCAAGAGAAGTATAAAAATCAAGTTTTAACCACTCTAATATTAATGCTGCAACCTCTTGATTTTCTTCAAAACTACCAGTAGCAAATTGACTAAAAAAAATCGTTTTTTCATCTGGAAAAAGATATTTTTTTGCATCAGAGTCTAATTTTCCTGCCACACTATATAACGATATATAAAGAGGTAAACACTGAATAGTCATAAGCTCCTTAGTTGCAAACTCTTGTTTCATATTATTAAAACTTCCTTCTATACTGGGTATTTGATCTACATTCCATAAACCACGTACATAGGAAATAAAAGGATTTTCTCCATCAAAATAGTTTTTATTTGTATTCATATAAAACCACCACTTTCTCTATAAAATATACAAATAATATATAACAAATTATACTTATTGTCCATCATAGTATAGAAAAAAATAATGATAAAATTTGTATCTAATAAAGTTTTATTTCCTTTTTTCTAAATTTTATTGTAAAATTAAGAAAGAAAACCAAGGTGATAAAATGAATGATCCAGAATTTATTATGCTAAGAAATAGATTTTTGATAGCTATTATCGTAGCTTTAATATTTACAGTTCCTTTATTTTTCTTTTTTAAAAATAAATTTTTAATTGACGAAAGTATTATTAATAAAATAAAAAAGAAAGAAAATATAACTTTACTAATAGTAAAAAGAAATTGTAATGAATGTGAAGAATATAAAAAGCAATTAGAAAGTAGTAATGTAGCATATATAAAAATAAATAAAGATAAAGATAAAAATTATGACTTATTATTAAATGATTTGAATATGAGCTATACTGATATTACAATGCCAACAATCATTTATATAGAAAATAAGAAAGTAATAGCAACTTTAACAAATAATAAATCAGCAGAAGAAGTTAGTAGCTTTATTAAAAATTACAATTTAGAAGGGAATAGAAATTAAAATGAAAAATATTGTTGCTTTAGTAACAGGGGGAAATAGAGGAATAGGTGCAAAATGCATCGAAGAATTTGCTAAATTGGGAGTGAATGTTATCATAAATTATTGTCATCACGAAGAAGAAGCAAGAGATTTAGAAAAATATATAAAAGAAACATATAAAGTAAAAGCTTTAGCAATCAAATGTGATGTTTCAAACAGTGATGAAGTAGAAAAAATGGCAAATACGATTGTAGATATGTTTGGTGGAATTGATATTTTAGTGAATAATGCAGGAATATCAAGAGATAGTCTACTACTAGATAAAAGTATCAAAGATTTTAAGAGAATTTTAGATGTTAATTTGATTGGAACTTATTTATGCAGTAAATATATTGGAAAAATTATGTTAGAACAGAAACAGGGAAAAATAATAAATATTTCATCAACGAATGCTATTGATACATTTTATCCAGAAAGCTGTGACTATGATGCCTCAAAAGCAGGAGTACTATCACTAACTCATAATTTTGCTAGAGAATTTGCTCCATTTGTTTCCGTAAATTGCATCTGTCCAGGATGGGTAAAGACCGGAATGAATAAAGAATTAAGCTTAGAACAAATTAATGAAGAAAAGAAAAAAATCTTACTTGGGAGATTTGCTGAGCCAGAAGAAATAGCAAAGGTGGTCATTTTTTTAGCAAGTTCAAAAGCTAGTTACATAAATGATTCAGTTATTCGAGTAGATGGTGGAAAATATAATGGTTAAAAAAGGAGAACAACAATGTATAAAGAATTAGGAATTAGTCAAGAAACAATTAATTTAATAGAAAAATGTGAAGAATCTTGTCAAGATGAATTTAAAAAAATAGATGAGATATGTGAACATAATAGCTTAAAAGTTTTAGCAAGTTTTCATAAGAATCAAGTAACAGAAGCTTGTTTTAATCCAACAACAGGATATGGTTACAATGATTTAGGAAGAGAGACAATAGAAAACGTTTTTAAAGATATTTTAGAATCAGAAGACGCTTTAGTTAGAAGTCAATTTATCTCAGGAAGTCATGCCTTAACAGTTTGCTTTTTTGCATTACTTAGACCCAATGATATTTTACTAAGTATCACAGGAAAACCATATGATACGTTAGATGAAGTAATAGGAATTAAAGAAAATAAAAGTTCATTGAAGAGTTTTGGAGTAAAATATGCTCAAATAGACTTAATTGAAGATGACTTTGATTATCCAAAAATAGAAGAATATATCAAAAAGAATAAGGTAAAAGTAATAGAAATACAAAGAAGTAAGGGATATTCAACAAGAAAAAGTATTTCTAATGAAAAAGTAGAAAAAGTAATTAATTTAATAAAAAGTATTGACCAAGAAATTATCATAATGATAGATAACTGTTATTGCGAGTTTGTTACTAAAAAAGAGCCAACAGCTTATAAAGCTGACGTAATAGTAGGCTCACTCATTAAAAATTTAGGAGGAGGAATTGCTCCCAATGGTGCCTATATTGCAGGAAGGCACGATTTAATAGAATTATGTGCAGAAAGACTAACTTTGCCAGGAGAAGGCAGAGAAGTAGGACCAACATTAGGAATAAATAAGCAGTTATTACAAGGAATTTATATGGCACCAAGCGTTGTTGCTGCATCTTTAAAAACTGCTATTTTAACAAGTAAAGTCTTAGAAGAACTAGGCTATGAAGTAGAACCACGGTACAATGATAAAAGAGCAGATATTGTTCAAAATATTATTTTTAACGATTCAAAAAAATTAATTGAATTTACTAGAGGAATTCAAGAAGGTTCAGCAATAGATTCAAATGCGGTTGTAGAAGCTTGGGACATGCCAGGATATACGGATAAAGTTGTGATGGCAAGTGGTTCGTTTACTCAAGGATCAACTATTGAACTATCATGTGATGGACCAATCAGAGAACCATTTATTGCTTATATGCAAGGCTCTTTAACGTATCCATATGGAAAAATAGGTCTAATGAAAGCAATTGAAAAAATAAGAGGCTAGAAGATAATAAAGCTTTATTTTAATCTGCCAATAAATTTGTATAAATAGAAAATATTTTCATGATAAAATAAAAAAATGAAAACTATTATAAGATAAGGATAAAATAAAAAGACCGTCAACAAAATCTCTTTTGTCAACAGCCTGAAGACTATATAATGAAAATTATATAGTCCTTTTTTACTAATATTATTTTTGATATCCGTCATAGAAATTGTAGAGATACAATTGCTGTGACACCAAGTAAGTACAAAAAAAGCAAAAAATCCGATAAAATATTAATTGAAAAGAAAAACATTTATTGAAAGGACTTTTTGCTATGAATAATACATCACAAAACATGCTTTATTATTCACATGATTTAAAAACAAAATTTTATTCTGTCAATTATATATGAAAGTTTTCCAGTTAAAACTTGTTTGTAGAAGATACCGCATTTCGAAGTTTTTCTTCTTAGATGGGGTAAAAAGTATAACAGTACTAAAGATTATCTTAGACGAAATCTCAAAATTACTTTTCCTGAATTATATGAAAAACTTAGAACTAATAAAGGTTATTCTAGACATGCATGCTCTTTATTTAGAGTTATAAGGAAAATAAATTTAATTGTTAATAAAAAAAAAGCAATGCTAACGCAATGCTTTTGGAATTATCCTATATTTTCAGCCTTTTTTGTGTATCATTATTTGCATTTATACAATTTTCTATATCTGTTACAGGGACGCCATATTTATTGAGTAAATTACTTATCGCGTCATCAATAGTATTCATATCGAACTGTTCCATGTTTTGATATAAGCCACTCATTAATTTATTATAAGTAGCAGTAACTATTGGATTAACTTTTCCTTCAAAATCAAATTTATCAGAAAAAGATTTTAATTGATTAGCCAATTTGAGTAATTGAACACTTTTTAATAATTTGTCTAAAATATCATTTATTTTTTCAAAATTGGTCGTCCACTTTATATCAAACTCGGTGCAACGAGAATCATTATTTATTGATGAAAGACTATCAGGACAATAAGTTTTTACGTTATTTCCTGTTAACATTGGGAATAATGTTTGATAAGAAGTATTTAAATAATTTTCTATTTCCTGAACAATTTTTTGCTTTTGGTTTACGTCTAACTTCTCCAACCATTCATCGGTAATATTGTCATAATTTTCTAGATTTTCAACAGTAACGCTCCCAGTATCATTAACTTCAATCTTTTTAGTTAAAAGATTTCCTTCTTTATCAACCATAACATATTGACTTAGTGATTTAATTAAAGTTTCAAATTTGTCTTTTTTCCAATATGCCGATGATTTCTTAGAATTAGCATTCATAATAAAATCAATAGAAGTGCTATTAAATATCTTCTTAAATATCCGAGTGTTATTAGTAAATGTATTTTTAAAGCTATCAATAATAGAAAAGAGCTCATCAAGTATTTCTTTAGTTAGTACAGCCTCCTCTCCTAAATAATTTTGTACCATTTCAGAACAAGTAGCTGGAACCCATGCAAGGGCACCTTCCCTAAAAGCTTCTCTACTAAAATCATTAAAAGGTTGTTTCAATGAACCAGTACCACTATTATAATTTAGAACAGTCTCATCAAATTCAGAACAATATTCCAAATTAATATCTAATGCAACGTCATCGTTTTTAGAATAAGAAAAATCGTATAGGCTAGTGACACCAACCAAATGTAAAAAAAATCTTTTTATATCCTCTGCATTTTCAAGATTACCGTAATTCCAGGATTTACAGTAGGGACGAGCAACTAAGGCGAGCTTTTGGTATTTCATAATTTCTTCATCACTTGCTTGTTTAAAAAAAGCAATGACAGGTAAAAATTTAATTTCATCATCATAAGTTAAATGATATATGAATTGTCTGATAAATTCTACAAGATATGTCATGTTACTTTGTAACTCTTTTTCACAAGAAGAACGATTAAGAAAATTCAAAATTTCATTTAATTCTTCATAGCATTGATTAAGTGATTTATTATATGACTCAGTATTTACTCCTTCTGTATTTGTAATTAATTTAAAAATTATCTCCTTTACATTACAAAAGCAATTATTTAATAGTTGATGAGTATCGAATCGGTAATTTTCCAAATTATTATATTCATTCATAAATAAAGTCCTTTCATTATTAAATATCTATATACTATAAATTATATATTAGAAAAAGAAAAAAAGAAATATATTTTATGATTAAAAGCAAATATTATGTCAAGAACGTAATTTGTTCAAATAATAACAAGCATCCTTTGTCTACAGTCAAAATTTAGAAGAATATTATAATTTTTTTTTCATATAATATATTGAATGGAGGAGACATATGATAAATAAACAAAATTTATGGTTTTTAACACTATTTAGTCTAATCTTAATACTAGGAGTATACTATGTAACACTACCAAATGACTTTTTAAAAAACATAGAAGAACAAACAACAAAAAAAGTAAAAAAAGAAAAAGCAGTAGTAGAGGAAATAAATGAAAGTCCATTAGTGGCAATGAGAGTAAATCTTCAAGAAGAACGACAAGAAGAGATGAATGTTTTACAAGAAAAGTTAACAAATGAGAAATTAACAAGCGAAGAGAAGAATAATTTATATGAAGAATTAAAATATTTGAATGAAGTTCAAGGAAAAGAAGAGAAAATAGAAGAACAAATAAAAAAAGAAACCAAATTGGATTGTTTTATACAAATAGATAATAATAATATATCAGCTGTTTGTGTCTCAAAAGAGCATGATGCTACTCTGGCCAACGACATTATGCGTCTAATTCAAAAAAATTATGAAAACAAAAAAAATATTACAGTAAAATTTCAAAAAGAATAATAGGTAAAAGCATACAACAAAGTAATAATTATTCATAGAATACTTTAGGTGATAATTAATGAATAATATTTTAACACCAAGAGAAAAAGAAATATTTAAATTATTAATAGAAAACTATAATACAAAAACGATTGCTAAAAGATTAAAAATTAGTGAAAAAACAGTAAGAAATCATATTTCCAATGTTATGCAAAAATTAGGAGTAAATGGTAGAGCTAGTGCAGTAGTAGAATTAATAAAATTAAAAGAATTAAGTATATAAGCGTACTAAAAAAGTACGCTTTTTCATAAAATTTTATAGGTGATAAAATGAATCAAATATTAGGAAAATTTTATAAAACAACATTAATATTGTTTTTTTTATTAGCAATTTATACAATTTTAAATGTAAATCAAAAAGAAAAAAACATTCTAAGAACAAATTTAGAATTAGAAGACATAACAAATTTAAATACAGATAAAGTTTATTTATTAGATAAAAATGGCTATTTAGTAAAAGTAGATGTCTTTCTAGATAGTAAAACCCCGGATGATAAGATAAAAAAAATCTTAGATTATCTAAGAGTAAACAAACATCAAAAAACAACAGATTTAAAAGGGTATATAAAGGAAAATATAAAAATTTTAGATTATAAAATAGAAGATAAGAATATAAAAATAAATTTTTCAAAAGATTTTCTAAAAGATCCACAGGAAAAGCAAGTAATTACAGGAATTGTTTATTCTTTGTTAGAATTAGAAGGGATTGAAAAAGTATCTTTTTTAGTAGAAAACGAACCTCTAAAAAAATACTCAAATTTAACAAAAGAAATTGGTATTAACAATGAATATATAATGGATAATACAAACAATATAAAAAAAATAGTTTTGTATTATATAGATAGTACCAATAATTATTATGTACCAGTAACAAAATATTTAAATGATGAAAGAGAAAAAATTGAAATAATTATCGATGAATTGAAGAATACAAAGAAAAATTTAATTAGCTTTATAAATAACGCTACAGAACTATTAAATTATAAAGAAGAGGAAAATGTTCTATATTTAAATTTTAATAATGGATTACTAGATAAAAATAAAGAAGTAACAGAAAAAGTTCTAAATACAATTGCTTATTCAGTCTTTGATACTTATAAAATAAATACTGTAATCTTTGAAATAAATAATGAAAAATTAAAAATGATTCAGAAGAATAACAATTGAAAGTTAATGAAGAAATTGCTAAAATAAATAAGAAAGTAGTTGATTAAATGGATACAATAGAAAACAATAAAAGAAATGTATATATACAAATCCGATATTTGTTTACCATTTGCCTTTTATAAATCATCATCATCCATCTTTCGTATATTAAATAATATTTTAAACTTTAATGATATCGAAAACAGATGGCCAAAATATAAGGAAATTTTAAAAAGAAATAATATAGATGAAAGTAATTATAAAATTGTATTAAGTGACCTTAGTAATGGCTGTGCTTACGCCTTTATTGCTGATGCCTTAGTAGAAAGTTTTTTTCGCAATAATAATAACAAATATGATGATAAAAAATTTAAAGATATATTTGGTATTTCTATTAAATTGTCTGACTTTGCAATTGATAATACTTTACTAGCACTTGATATGTTTTGCAAACTATATAATTTGTCAAGATTTAAAATTTCGGAATTTGATGTTCGAGAATATAATAGTTATCAAGAAGCAGTAAAGGATCTTTTTAACTTAGATTCTAGCAGTGAAGGCGCTGCTAATATCACACTATGTAACAATGGATATAACGGACTTGGGATCCAACAGGAAGGAAATAGCAAAGGAAAGATAAAAATCAAATCAGAGAAACCAAAGAACCAATATCAAATGATAGGAACATATGATGACTTAGCCAAGAAATTCTTAAATGGTAAAGAATTTGTCAGTACAGAAGAATTAAGAAAAGATCTAAGTGAAAAAGGAATTTTATTTACTGTTCATGAAACTGACATGGATTCAAAACTACCGGGTATTATTGGAGAAACAAATTCATTTTGGGTTAATTATTATTTAGAAAAAAATAATAGTGAATTGCAGATTGAATGTGAAATAAAAAATTATGATGATTTTATAGAATTTATGTCAAACGAAGAAATCACAAATTTTGTAGTGGGGGTAAGGAGCTGGCCAGATTCCAAAGCTGTATATAAAGATTTAGACAATACGATTGATGGTACTAGGATGTCAGATAAAAAAATTGGGCATATAATATCACTTGATAGTATTGATACCTTTGGAAATATAATAGTTGAAAGACAAAACAAAAAGTTTATAATAGATAAAAAATATGCTTCAGGTTTAAATTTCAAAATTATTAGTGTAAAAGGTTTTATCAAAGACAAAGGAAAATTATCATCTAAATAAATATTAATAAGGAACAAAGGAAAATAGCAGACTATTATCATAAAGGGACAATTAAAAATCTAAAAAGTACTTGTATTTAAAGTACTTTTATTGTATAATCTTAAATGTCAGTTGAAAATGTCTGCGTAGCTCAGCTGGATAGAGCAATCGCCTTCTAAGCGATCGG
>CACZQK010000082.1 GCA_902783315.1 uncultured Erysipelotrichaceae bacterium
CTATTTTATTCTCTACTTCTTTAATATCCATATCTTATTCACCTTTAAAAATTATATCATATTTTGTCAAAAAAAAGAAATGCTTATACGCATTTCTAATAATTTTTAATAAATTATATTATTTTCCACAGCATTGTTTGTATTTTTTACCACTGCCACATGCGGGCCAAATTAGTATATTATTCATACTTATAATATTATGCGTATTTCCTTTATTTTCAAGGCTTTGTGGACAGGTATCATTTTATATTTTAAGTACTATTTTTGTCATTTTTTATATAAAATATTCATCTTATGTGCACAAAATGTGCACAAATACTAGCATACTCTATATTTTCTTTGTCACATACATTGTATAACAAATAGATTGATTAATCAATGTTATTATCTTCTACGTAACTCCATATATATCCACCAGCTGTTTTAGCATTTCCCTTGCAAACGTTACTAATAGATGTAGTATGTATTCCTGTTGATTTTGAAGCTGAAGAAATAGAATCATATTCTTTTATAAAATTATTATCTTTATCAAATTGTAAAATTTTCTTTTTTAAATGATTGGTGCACTTTGGACATCCAGCACCTTTATTTCTAGAAGAGATTTGTGCCTCCCACTCGTATCCACATACTGAACATTTCCACCATACTTTTTTATTTGAATTTGAAGTTACTTTTTCAGGTTTTAAATCTTTATTTTTTTCATAATTCCATTCTTTAGAAAGTTCTTTATTATTAATTTTTAAACTTCCATTGTTTTTTATCTGATTATTAATTCTTTTGCTTATCATTTCTTTTTTTCCACATTCTGGACAACCTTTTCCTTGAGTTCTGTCTCCTATCCATGCTTGCCACTTATTTCCACAATCAGAACAAATCCACCATACTTTATATCTTGCTGATGATGTAATTCTTTTAGGATCTATAGATTCATTTTTATCATAATCCCATTCCTGTAATAGTTTAGGATAATTATCTGATAAACTACCATATTTTTTTAAACCTGATTCTTGTAATGCTTTTGAGATTTTATTATTTTTACACTTTGGGCATCCATTTCCTCTTATTCTACTGCTAACAATAGCTTGCCATCTATTTCCGCAATCAGAGCAAATCCAATATGCTTTTTTACTGCCTCCTGCTAAAGTTTCATTTGCTTTTATTTTATTTCTCTTTTCATCCCATTCTTTAGCTAAATAAGGATAACTTGTTTGTAAATCATTGAATCCAATTAATAGTTTTTGATTTAAGCAATAGGGACAATCACTATCATTAGTTCTACTTGAAATGATAGCTTGCCACTCATGTCCTTTATCACACTTCCACCATACTTTTTTACTACTTCCAGCAGCTACTTTGTCTGGAGTCAATCCTCCATTTTTTTCATAATTCCAATATTTAGCAACTAATGGTTTTAACGTAGCAAGACTTTTCTCCTTTTCACTCAAAATATATAAATCATATATATCTGATCTGTCTCTATCAATATTAACATCATTATTAATCTTTATATTAGTTATTTCACTTAACAAGGTGAATAAATCTTTAACAATCTTATTCAAATTCTTGTTTTTTAAATCGTTTGAATAACCTAAATAATAATCGGCAGAATCAACATTATATTTTGCATCAAAGAATTCTCTTATTCTAATTAAAGTTATTCCTTTTTCTTTCAAAAATCTATATTTATTTTGTTCTCTTTTAATAGATTCCTTTTTATTATGAAATCTTGCTCCATCATATTCTATACCAATATTATATTGTGGAATAAATATATCTATTTCCTGATTTTCTATTGTATATCTATTTATAACTTTATCAAACTGTTTTTTCAAATAATAATATAATGTTTGTTCTGCAAAAGATGTTTGAGTTTCGTTCGCACAAATTGGACATCCAACGCTATTTAAAGCTCGACTTGATATAACAGCTTCCCACTCATGTCCTTTATCACACTTCCACCAAACCTTTTTATTAGACCCAGGAGTAAACATTGATGGAAGTAAACTATCATTTTTCTCATAATTCCACTCTTCAGATAATTTTGGAAATATACTTTTAAGAGATCCATTATTTTCTATTAATCTTGTTCTTAATGTCTTTGTTTGTTTACTTTTTGAGCATATAGGACATCCTACACCAGAATTTCTTGATTTTATTTCTGCTTCCCATTCATATTCACAAATCGAACATTTCCACCAAACATGCTTATGTGAATTAGGAGATACTTCCGATACATTAAGATTCTTATTTTTTTCATAATTCCATTCTTTTGCTAAAGAAGGATTTTTTGTCAACAAGTCATTGTACCCTTTTAGTATTTTTTTATTAGCACAATAAGGGCAGCCTACACCAGAGTTTCTGGATGATA
>CACZQK010000083.1 GCA_902783315.1 uncultured Erysipelotrichaceae bacterium
ACCAACACCATCTAAGACACCAACACCATCTAAGACACCAACACCATCTAAGACACCAACACCATCTAAGACACCAACACCATCTAAAGCACCAGTACAAACGACACCAGTTCAAACGCCATCTCCAATATTAGAAAAGGAAATTATTCAAGATCCAACGCCGGTAGAAATTATTACTCCAGCGCAGACTGTAACGCCAATTAGTCATGAAAATGATGTTAGAGCCTTTTCTGAATATCCATCAATTCCAAATACTGGAGTGGATAAAAAATCAGTAGGAGATTATGTTTTACCTGCTGCAATGGGGGCTGTTTTAGGTACTGCAGGAATAGCGGCAAATGCATTAAGAAAAGATTCTGATGATGATGAGGATGAAGAAGATGAACAAAATAGTAGTGTAAACAATAATTAAAACAGTTTAATTATAATATTTGGTGTTTAATACTATTAATATATTAAAATAAAATTTTGGGAAAAGTCTGTTGAAAGATTTTTTCCTTTTGTTTTGCAAAAAATGTAAATTTAAATTAATAAATATTGTTATTGAAAATTAGCGATTGAAAATGATTCGCATAAAAATTACTGACATTTTGTAAAAGATTTGGTACAATAAAAAAGGTTAGATTTCATTTATTTAGTTAATATTGAAAGAAGGTGAATTGTTTGATTTTAGATGGATTGATGTTGAAGACAAAAATTTTAGAAGCAGCAAAAGAAAAAATAAGAAATGAAAATTTGCATCTTACATTAGCTATTATACAAGTTGGTGATAATTTAGCTAGTAATGTTTATATAAAAAACAAGATAAAGGCTTGCGAAAAAGTCGGAATAAAAGTTGTTTATAGGAAAATTAATCCTCCAACTGATGAAGAAGAAATTATTCGGATTATTGATTATTTTAATCAAGATAACACTGTGACAGGGATTATTTTGCAGAGCCCGTTGCCTGATAATTTAGATTTTGGAAGATGCAGTTCTCATATTTTATCAAGTAAAGATGTTGATGGTTTTACGAGAGAAAACATCTATAGTCTTTATTTAAATAAAAAAGGAATATTACCCTGTACGGTTAAAGGGATTCTTTGCTTGTTGCGGGAATATGATATATGCTTAAATGGTGCCAATGTTGCTATTATAGGGCGGGGAAATATTGTTGGTAAGCCATTAGCTTTGGCATTAGAAAATGCAGATGCAACAGTGACTTTATGTCATTCCAAAACTAAAAATATTAAAGATATTACCAAAAATGCGGATATTGTTATAGCTGCTTGTGGTGTTCCACATATTGTAACAGCTGATATGGTAAAAGAAAATGTGGTTGTGGTTGATGTTGGAATATCCAAGATTTCTGAAAAAATAGTTGGTGATGTTGATTTTGATAATGTGAAGGAAAAGGCGGCCTTTATTACTCCAAATCCAGGTGGTGTAGGACCAATGACGGTTGCCATGATTATAGATAATTTAATTGAAATGGGAAGTGAACAAAATGGATAGTATTTTAAAAAATGCATTAATTAAAGAAAGGCAAAGACAAGAGAATAATATTGAACTTATTGCATCAGAAAATTATGTATCAAATGATGTTTTGAAATTGCAAGGAAGTATTTTAACAAATAAATATGCTGAGGGGTATCCTTCTAAGAGATACTATGGTGGATGTGATTATATTGATATTTTTGAGGAGAAGGCTAGAGAATATGCTAAGAAGCTTTTTGGGGCTAAGTTTGCTAATGTTCAGCCTCATTCTGGTTCGTCTGCTAATATGGCTGTTTATCGTGCTTTATTGAAACCTGGTGATAAAGTTATGGGTATGAACTTATCTAATGGTGGGCATTTGACGCATGGTCATAAAATGTCTTTTAGTGGTCAAGATTATGAAATTGTTGATTATGATGTAAATGTTGCGAATGAGCAGATAGACTATGAAGCTTTAAGAAAAAAAGTATTATTAGAAAAACCAAAAATGATAATTGCCGGAGCTTCAGCATACTCAAGAATTATTGATTTTGCAAAATTTAGAGATATTGCTGATTCGGTTGATGCTTATTTGATGGTTGATATGGCTCACATTGCGGGGCTAGTTGCTGTTGGATTGCATCCGTCACCAATTGGGTATGCTCATGTGGTGACTACTACTACGCATAAAACTCTTCGTGGTCCTAGAGGTGGTTTGATTCTTACAAATGATGAAGAAATTGCAAAGAAAATAGACAAAACTATTTTTCCAGGGATTCAAGGTGGTCCTTTAATGCATGTAATAGCTGCGAAAGCCCAATGTTTTTATGAGGCTTTACAGCCAGAATTTAAGAAATATCAGCAGCAAGTTTTATTAAATATAAAGGCATTGAGTGACACTTTAAAGAAGGAAGGATTCCACATTGTATCAGATGGAACTGATAATCATTTAATACTAGTAGATGTGAAGTCTGGCTGTGGACTGACAGGTAAAGAAGCTGAAAAGTTATTGGATGAAATCCATATTACGGTGAACAAAAATACAATTCCTAATGATACAGAAAAACCTATGATTACAAGTGGAATTAGGCTTGGGAGTCCAGCCATGACTTCTAGAGGCTTAATGGAAGATGATTTTGTTAAAATAGGAGAGATTATAGCTAAGGCATTAAAAAATAGTGGAGATACCAAAATTCTTAGTCAATTGGAGCAAGAAGTATTAAAAATAACAAAGGAATATCCACTTTGGTATGAGGAGATATAAAAATGAAAGTAGTAAAACCAATTATTCAATGTGAAGTATTTGATGGTGTAAAAATTATGAAAAGGCTTGAGAGAGCTTGCAGAACTTGCTATCGTTCAGAAGGTAAAGTGACAGCGACTAGTTATAAAAAACTATTAACTAATTGTATAAAAAGTGGGCATGAATCTATTTTAGAACATGAAAAATTAACAATAAGAATGCGATGCGATATAGGACTTTATAAAGACGTAACAAGGCATAGAGCAGGAACATCTTTTTCCATTGAGTCTACAAGGTATTGTAATTATTCAAAAGATAAATTTACGAATAATATCCATTTTATTGAACCTGTATATAGTGATGATAAAAGAAAATATGAGATTTGGAAAAATACGATGCAAAGTATAGAAGAAGGTTATATGAAATTAGCGTCATTGGATGGCGTTACTGCTGATGAATTACGAATGCTTTTACCGCATTCTACTGCAGCTGAAGTTACTATGACTTGTAATATAAGACAATGGAAACATATACTTACTTTACGCTGCTCTTCACATGCTCATGCTTCTGTGCAACAAATGTTTATCCCATTTTTGTTGTTGCTAAAAAGAGAGATGCCAGAAATTTTTGAAACAGTTCCTTATAATGAAAATTTTCCTGTAGAAAAATATGCAAAAATAGAAATGTTAAGTGAAGTTGAATAATTATTTGTACAAATTGATATAGATAGAAAATTGTTTTTTAATACTAGTTTAGTTTCAATATAGAAAGTGGAGGTTTTATGCAATATCAGTATAAAAAGGATTTAAATAAAAATATTTTTCGAGAGTATGATATAAGAGGAGTTTATCCAACGGAATTGGATGATAATACTGCCTATACTTTTGGATTGGGGTTTGGAACTCATATTCAAAAGCTTGGGAAGAAGAAATGTGTGGTTGGACATGATAATCGTCTTTCATCACCTGCTTTGTATGCTGCTCTTATTGAAGGAATAAAGTCGACAGGTGTAGATGTTATGTCTTTGGGTCTTTGCACTACTCCTATGTTTTACTATGCTTGTATTCATTTGGAAATACCTAGTGGAGTTATGGTTACTGCTTCCCATAATCCTAAGGATGATAATGGATTGAAGTTTTCTTTTGATGAATCTGGTTGCTGTAAAGGTGATGATATTAGTAATTTTTTACAAGAATTATTAGTTGGAGAGTTCAATTCTGGTACTGGGAAAGTTTTTCCTTATGATATTGAAAAAGATTATATATCTTTATATGAAAGTAATCTTCATTTTGGAACTAGACGATTAAAAGTGGTATTAGATCCTGGGAATGGGACTACTGCTGATTTTTGCCGAAAGATTTATGAAAAGTTTCCTATCGAATTAATTGTTATTAATGGTGAAAGTGATGGTTCATTTCCAAATCATCATCCAGACCCTTCTATTGAATCCAATTTAGAACAGTTAAAGACTAAAGTTTTAGAAGTTGGAGCGCATGTTGGGATTGCATTTGATGGTGATGGAGATCGCTTGGGTGTTGTGTCTAATACAGGTCAATATATTCCCTCTGATATTTTAATGATAATTATTATTCGCGATATTGTTAATAAAGTAAAGAAAAAACAATTTTTATATGATGTAAAATGTTCTAAAACATTAAGCGATGAGATTGAACGTTTAGGGGCAGAAGGTATTTGCTATCGGACTGGACATTCTTATATGCGAGCTAAAGTGAGTGATGATGATATGCCGTTTGGTGGAGAATTATCTGGACATATTTATTTTAGAGATAGATGGCCAGGGTTTGATAGTGGTATGTATGCAGGAGCAAGACTACTTGAAATTATGTCTCATACAGAAAAAAACATTAATCAACTTTTAGAAGGAATTAATCAATATTGTTCAACACCTGAGATAAAAATACCATCTACGGATGTAAAGAAAGTTGAAGTTGTAAATAAAATAAAGGAATATGTTATTAGTTGTGGATATTCTTTCCTAGATGTTGATGGTGTTCGTATTAATTTTGAGGATGGTTGGGCTTTAATTCGTTATTCTAATACTGGACCTAATATCACTGCTAGATTTGAGGCTGTTAGTGAAGATAGATTACAAAAGATACAACAAGAGTTTTTAGAACTTGTTAACTCTTATAACATATAAATGAGTATATATATTTTTTTCAAGAAATACTAATTTAATAGTATTTTTTTGTGTAAAGTTTTTGCTAAAAATGCCGATTTTAACTTTTTTTGTGTTATATTTTTATTAGTATAAAAGGGTGATAAAATGGCAATTACAAGTTTAGAAATGAAAAAAGAAGTTATTATTTTGAAAAAAGTGCAGCAACTTCTAGATAAGACTGTAGATTCGTTAGGTGTGACTGTGGTTTCTGATGAAGATGAATTGTTGAAATTTAAAAAAATGATGTGGGAAAATGCTAATAGTTTTGATGAAGGAGAAATGCAACAAGTTATGACTGCAACTGCTTCTGAAGAAGATAAAAGAGCTAGAAGGGAACAATATTTTAAAAGACTTTTAAAAATTAAAGATAAGCCCTATTTTGCGAGTATTGTTTTTAAAGATGAAGATGGTGATATTTATAACATATATATGTCACTTACATATTTAAAAGATGAAGACGGAAATAATATCTTGTATGATTGGAGAAGTCCAATCTGTAGTTTGTTTTATGATTATGAAACAGGGCCTTGCTCATATATTGCTCCAGGGGGAGAGTATAAGGGCTTTTTAAAGAGAAAACGTCAATATAAAATTGAAAATAAAAAACTAATTGGTGTTTTTGATAATTCATTAAGTATTAATGATGAAGTTTTACAAGAAGTTTTGGCAGCTGAATCAAGTGAAAAAATGAAGAATGTTGTTAATACTATTCAGCAGGAACAAAATAAAGTAATTAGAAATGTAGAGGATAATAATTTGATTGTCCAAGGAATTGCTGGTAGTGGAAAAACAACAGTGGCTCTTCATCGAATTGCCTTTTTGTTATATCGTATGAGGAATTTGCATAGCAATAATTTTTTAATATTTTCTCCTAATAATATTTTTGCAGAATATATATCAGATGTTTTGCCATCTTTAGGTGAAAGTAATACTTTGCAAACTACATTTGCGGATTATTTAGAGCACTTTATTCATGAATATGATGGAGTTGAAAGTTTTACTGATTTTGTTTCTCGTTATTATTCTTATCAAGAATTATCTCCAGAACTTGTTACATATAAGCAAAGTGATAAAATTATTGATGATTTAGATGCTTTTTTAGAAGATTATATTGCTAATTGTCATTTTACTGATTCTTTTAAAGAAGGCGAAAAGAATTATATTGAAAAAGAAGAAATTAATAGTATGTTACATGATAAATATAGTCGATTTCCTTTATTTGAAAGGGTTGATCAAATAGCAGAAAAATTATGTTCTAATAATTATAAAGGCAAATTAGCAAAAAAGAAAACATATTTAAAGCTTTTGTATCAAAACGGTAATTTTGAAAAAGATTATAAAAAGATTATGACAAAATTTTTCTTAAGTGACTTTTGTAGAATGAAGTTAGATGAGAAGTTTGTAAAATCTTTTGTAGATGTTGATATTCTTCATTATGAAGATGCTTTGATTTTTGCTTACATAAAAGGTAGATTAGAAGGTTTCTTATATGAAAATACCATTAAACAGGTTGTTATTGATGAGGCTCAAGATTATAATCGATTACAATATATTATTATTAAGAATATTTTTAAGAAAGCAGATTTCACTATATTGGGGGACATTAATCAAAATATTAATCCATATTATCACTATAAATCATTGGAAAATTTAGTTGATTTATTTGATGGAGAGTCAAGATATTTAGAACTTTTGAAAACCTATCGTTCTTCTCCAGAAATAATTGATTATACAAACAAAATATTAAATTTAAATCATGTTAATGCAATTAGAAAACATAATAATAAGCCAGTTGTTATTCGTAAAGGAGTAAGTAATTTAAAAGAGCGTCTAGTAGAAGATATTTCTTTTTTACAGAAAGAATATAAAAGTACGGCACTTATTACAAAAGATTTAAGAGAAGCAGAAGATATTTATGAACTTATTAAGAATGAAGTTAATATTTCTTTAGTAGATGCTAATACAAAGGGATTTCATAAAGAACTTGTTGTTATTCCAGCTTATGTTGCAAAGGGATTAGAATTTGATAGTGTTATCATTTATAATGATCGAAAGAACTCTTATAAAAGAAATGAAAGAAATCTTTTATACGTAGCTTGTACTCGTTGTCAGCATGAACTATATATATATAATTGACTTTTAAGGTGTTTTGTGGTATAACATGAGTGTTTTTAAGGAGGAAAGAATATGGGTTATAAATTGGCATCGTTTCATACTCTTAGAAGCTATCATGGTCAAATGAATTTGAATTTTTATCCAAAAGATATGCCACAAGAAGAACAAATGGCAAGGATGCGCGCTAATAAGCAAAAGATTGCTACAGAACTAGGTTTACCTGGTTATGGAAGAATATTTATTTTTAGTCCATTTCAATATAAGAAAGATGGTACGAAAAGGTATGAGACGGGGTATTGTTATCAATTAACAGCAGGTGATATAGCAAGATATGATGATTTGTATGATCTTACTGTATATGCAGATTCAATAAAGGTTAATCCAAATGACGAAGGAGTTAAGAATGTAGCAGTTGGCTTTAATGTAGCTGACTGTATGGTTTCTCAAATAATTAACATGGAAACTGGTGAATTTAATGTATCTCATTGGGGAGGCCTTGATATTGATAGGGGAATAATACCTCCAACTATGGAAGAAATGTTGAAAGGAACTGATAGAAAAAATCTACAATTTTATTCTTCACCTTTTGCTCATGTAATGAATTATGATAATTCAGATGATTTGAAGTGGGCCACTGATGATGGAATATGGGGACCATATAAACAATCATATGGTGATAATGGTGTTTCAGTTAATGTAGAAAAAGCTGTGTTTAATCAATTACTGAAATATATTCCTGAAAATAATATTCATTTTTCACCATTAGCGACTAATGTAGTAGGTGGTAATTTTTATTCAAATGCTTTAACGGAAGAACATCCAGAGCATGCGGGTAGATTTTTAGCAGGGATTTCGGTTTCAGAACATATTGTTCCATGTGGTAAAGAATATATAAAAGTAATTGAGCGATAAGAGTAAAAAGAGAAAAATGATTGTTTTTCTCTTTTGGTTTTAAATCTAATAAAGTAGAGCTAGGCTCTACTTTTACTTTAAGAATAATTAAATTTTATAGTATATATCGATTTACAAATATTTTATTTTTCCTTTGGAATAACAAAGTAGAAAGTAGAACCTTTTCCTATTTTAGAATTGACTCCATATTCATAGTGATGTTGTTCTAGTGTTTTTTTGACAATACTTAGACCGATTCCTGTTCCAATTAGATTTCTTTTGTGTTTTTTTTCATTTTTATAATATTTTTCCCAAATGTATGGGATTTCTTCTTCTTTAATTCCTTTTCCGGTATCTTTTATTTCTACTAGAATGTTATCGCTTTTTGTTACTTTTATAGTTACGAGATTATCATCTCCTGTATAGTTAATAGCATTATTAACTAAGTTGTAAATGACTTGTTCTATTTTCTTTTTATCGGCGTTTATTAAAATTTCTTTTTCTTTATGAATAAATTTGAATTTATATTTTTCTGTTTCTTGTAATACTTTGTATCTTTCTATAATATTTTCTATTAATTCTATAAGGTTAAATTTTGTTTTTGTTAAATCTTCTTTTATTGATTCCATCTTTGATAATTCTAAGATATCATTTACTAAAATTGTTAGTCTATCGGTTTCTGATATGATTGTTGTCATGTCTTCAATTTGTTTCTCTTTATTATTTAAGTGTAGATCTTTGGCTATTTCAGCATTAGCTTTAATCATTGTTAATGGGGTTTTTAAGTCATGCGATATATTGGCCATTAAGTCTCTTCTTAGCTCTTCAATTTTGCTTAATTCATTTTTTGTATAATTTAGTGTTTTTGATAGTTCTTCTATTTCTAGTATTTTGCTATTTTCATTAAATTCTACATCGAAGTTTCCTGTTGCTAACTTTTTAGCACTGTGATTCATTTGCTTTATAGGATTAGAAATGTGTTCTGAAATAAAATAGGCTAGTGCAAAAGATAATATCAATATTAAAATTGTTATAATAAGTAATTCTTTTGATAATAGTAGAAGTGTACCATCTACTGGTTCAACTGAAGCATTGATAAAAGCATAATTATTATCTTTTAGTTTTACGGCATATACTATGGTTTCATTTTTAAATGTTTGGTTTCTTATAGTATATACTTCTTTTTCTTTGTTATTTTCGATAAAATCAACTTTATATTTATATGTAGTTGGAATATCGTTAATGCATCCTTTTCCGAAATAAGTAGAATCATAAAGGGAATAATAATTACTATTATCTATTTCGATACAAACACTTTTATCTAATGCTAGATAGTTTAAAGTATCCTTATAATTGTTTGTATTTTGAAGTTTTTTTATTTCATTGGCGACTGTCTTAATATCATTTATTTTTTGTTCTTTATATAAGGTTTTAAAAAAAACAAATTGTAGAATCCATAGTAAGCCAAGAATTAAAAGAGAGAAAAGTAGAAAATATTTTAAAATTACGTTTTTTAAATTATTCTTCATTTTCAACATATTTATATCCTATTCCTCTTACTGTTTGAATATTATCCCTGTAAATTCCTAAGTTATTTCTTAACATTTTTATATGAGTATCGACAGTTCTATCATCTCCAAAATAGTCATATCCCCAAACATTGGATAGTAATTGTTCTCTTGTGATAGCAATATTTTTGTTATTTACTAAATATACTAAAATGTCAAATTCCTTAGGTGTTAAATTGATTATTTTATCTCCTATTTTTACAGTGTGATAAGCTATATTTATGCTTAATGTTTTATAGGTGTAGCTTTCTTTTATTTTTTTTGAAGTACGATTTATGACAGCTTTTATTCTAGCTACTAATTCTTTAGGTGAAAATGGTTTCGTCATATAGTCGTCTATTCCTAAGTCAAAGCCGGATAATTTGTCATATTCCTCTGATCTTGCCGATAAGATAATTGTTGGTATTTTTTTTGATTTTGGGCATTCTTTTAACATAGTAAAACCATCCATTTCTGGCATCATGATATCTAGTACCATTAAGTCATAATCGTTGTTCATTATTTTTTCTAAAGCCTCTTTACCACTTGATGCTTCATCTACTTCATAATGACTATTTTCACAATATTCTCGAATGATAGATCGTATTCCTTTTTCATCGTCTATAATTAATATTTTCATTGTTTTTCCTCCAATACCCATATTATACAATAATTGTGTATTTTATATGAAATATTTTAGTATTGTTTTGATAAATACAAGTTTATTTTTATAAGTTGATAAATTGTTGTTATCAGGATATTTAAGCTAATTGACAAAAGAAGAGATTCTATTCCTATTTTAAAGAGAGGTCCTAAATATAAAATGCTAATTCTAATTGTAGTTCCTAGTAGTGAGGACCAGAGATTAACTTTACTTTTTCCAAGGGCATCAAAACTACTTGATAAAGGAGCTTGGATATATTGTAATAAGCAAATAGGAGCCATTATTCTTATATAGTGGGAACCGGTTGTAGTATGATAAAGTATTTTGAGAAAAACTTTAGGATTTATTACTAGTAATAATGTAAATGGAATTCCTATTGCTAAAGATAATATTATAGCAAGTGATATTGTCTTTTTAGTGTTTTTAATGTTTCCAATTTTATATTGTTTAGTTAATGATGGGAGTAAGGCTTGGGAGATAGCAAGGGTAAAGAAAGATGGTAGCAATATAAGGGGAAGAACATACCCAGTAATAATTCCGTATTCTTTTACGATTGTTTTTGTTTGATAACCTAAATTTAATAGTGATTGTGTTAAAATGATTGGTTCTAGAAACATTCCTATACTTCCAATTAGTCTTGATGATGTAGTAGGAATACTTATTTTTAGACTTTCTTTTATATATTTTTTATTTGGATATAAATCAGCTTTTGTAATTTTTATTTTTTTAGGAAGAAAGAGAAAAAGGATACATGTAGAAGCTATTTCGCTTATAATATTTGATATGATAAGAAAAGCTACTGCATAGTTTAATCCTAAGGGGATTACTTTAGCTATTCCAAGTTTTATGATTAACAACCGAATGATATCTTCTGTTATATTAGAACATACATGAGGAAACATTCTTTCATGTCCAAAGAAATAACTTCTAGCAATACTTGACAAGGTAGTAAATGGTATAACAAAGGCAATGGATAAGACACTTAAATAAATATCTTGATTGTGCAATAGATGTTTACTAATAAGGGGAGCTAGTAATATTAAAGCGATGGCGATTCCTATGTTTATTAAGATGATTATTGGTAAAATAGAAAAAAATAAGTTTTTCGTGTTTCTTTTTTCTTCTGATATTAATTTTGCTAAAGATAATGGAAAGCCAAATTGACTAATATTTATCAAAAGTAAAAAGGTAGGTAGTACTAGCATATATAAGCCTAATCCTTCTGCTCCTATTTCTCTTGCTATAACTATTTTTATAATCATTCCAAGGACTTTTGTGGCTAGACCACCAATTAGTAGTATTACTGTAGATTTTATAAATTTTTCTTTCATAGTTTATTTTATTGAAAAAAAGCTATCATTATGTTAAGAAATGTGATATGCTTTTTTATGGATAATGATTTGACAAAGTTTTTGTAAATCGGACATCATATTTTTTTACAAAAAATATGTAAAAAGAAAAAATAATTACTATTTCTTTTTTTGAATATTTTTTTTCTGTGGTAAACTTATTATAGAGGTGGAAGTAATGAATGGTTTGTTTGCTTTTTTATTGTCAAAAGAGATGATTATAGTTTATTTTGTTTTGGTATTAGCGAGTCTTTTATGCGTGATTATTTATTTTGTTGAGAAAAACAATGTTCGTTTGAAGCAAAGACATAATACAAGGGAATTGAATAAGCTTGTTAGTCAAATTAAAGAGGAAACAGCTGAGACAGTAGATTCTGTGACTTATGAAGAGCCTGTGTTGGAGCCGGTAGTGGAAAATGTTGAACCTGTTATTATTGAACCAGATATCAAACAAAATCAGTCATTTTTGGAAGAAGTAAAAGAAGAAATGATTCATCAAATTGATATGGAAGTATTTGATGATAATGCTTCTCCTATTCACGAAGAAGAAGTTTTAAATGAATCAGATGATGATAAAAAAAGTAGTATTAAAACTCTTCAATATACAGCAATTGAACCGTCTGTAGAGGAGGCTCAATTAGAATTAAAAAAAGTGACTGAAAAATTGAAAACTGAAAACAGTCAAAAACCAGAAAATATTAAGTTGACTAATTATGAAGAACGTCAGGAAGAAAGTGCAATTATTAGTTTAGAAGAATTGGTATTAAAAAGCAAAAAACTTTATGAAGCAAATGAGTTGTCGCAATATGCCGATGAGGGTGATGAGCCAATTAGTTTGCAGGAGTTGGAAAAAAAGGTTGAAAAGCGTGCAGCTTCTTATGATGAGCCATTTGTTATTGAAAATGTTGTTTCAATAGAGGATATGGTAGAAGAAAAGGAAAATGTACAAGTTCCTGCTGATAATCTCAATGTTGTAGATAAGAAATTTAAAAGTAGTCCTATTATTTCCCCTGTTTATGGAATAGAGGAAGACGGGGTGAATGAGAAAGATATAGAGCTAGAAAATACAGCAAATTATGAAAAATTAGATGCTGAAATTAAAAGAACTACTGAATTTTTAATGACATTAAAAGAATTGCAGAAACGACTTGATTGATAATTGAATAAAAAAGTGGATGATTCTACTTTTTTTCTTTATGTTGTTGACAATAGAACAGATGTATTATATATTTATTTACTGAACTTAATTAATGCATTATAATAATGTATAGAGGTATTAAATGGTATAGTGTGATTTGAACGTGGTTGATGAAAGGAGTATTGGTATGAAGAGTGTTGGAATTTATTCTTTGGGATGTAAAGTTAATACTTATGAAACTGAATTTATTATAAATGAACTTAAAAAATCAGGTTATAGTATTCAGCCTTTTGATGATATTTGTGATGTATATATTATTAATACTTGCACAGTAACAAATAATAGTGATTCTAAGTCGAAAAAAATTATTCATCAAGCTATTAGAAGAAATCCGAACGCTTGTGTAGTAGCGATGGGATGTTTTATTGCGGCTAATCCTGATTATCAAGAGGATGGAGTTGATATTTTATTAGGAAATAAGGATAAGTCTAAGATTGTTTCTTTATTAGAGGAATATTTTAAAAATAAAGAAGTAATAAAATCTCAATATAGTGGACGATTGAAAGCTTTTGAAGATATGTATATTAATGAATTTCCTGGTCGTACAAGAGCTTTTGTAAAAATACAGGATGGATGCGATAATTTTTGTAGTTATTGTATTATCCCTTTTGTTAGAGGGAAATGTAGAAGTAAAAAGGAAGATGTTGTTGTAAAAGAAATTAAAGATTTAGTAAAAAACGGTTATAAGGAAGTAGTTCTTACGGGAATTCATACTGGTAGTTATGGAGTTGATTTAGATACTAATTTTGCTCATCTTTTAAGAAGGTTAATCTCTATTCCTGGTCTTTATCGTTTGCGCATTTCTTCGATAGAAGTTACTGAATTGAATAAAGAGGTTTTAGATATTTTCAAGAATTCTAGTGTTTTAGTTGATCATTTACATATCCCTATTCAAGCTGGTTCTGATGAAATATTAAAAACTATGAATCGGAAGTATGATTTGGATTATTTTATGAAAAAAATAGAAAAGATTCGTTCCATTAGAAAAGATATTGCGATTAGTACGGATATTATTGTTGGATTTCCAGGGGAGACGGATGAACTTTTTCAAAAGAGTATAGAGACTTGTAAAAAAATTGGTTTTAGTAAATTGCATGTTTTTCCATATAGTGAAAGACGAGGAACAGCATCTTCTAGAATGGATGGCAAAATAGATGGAAAAACAAAAAAAGAAAGAGCAAGAAGGCTAATTGAAGTATCTAAAGAGTTAGAAGAGATTTATATGCGAAAGTTCTTAAACAAAAGAGTTGAAGTGTTAGTTGAAGATGCGCATGGTGGATTTAGTTATGGTCATACAGGTAACTATTTGTCTGTAAAAATTTTAGGAGAATATCCTCATAATGAGTTTGTTTCTGTTACTATTCAATCAGTTGACTATCCATATTGTATTGCTCAAAAATATGATTAATAATTAATTAAAAGGGAGTTTTAAGATGTCCGTGTTTATAAAAGGAAAATTTTCTAAAAGTATTTTTGAAAACGGTTCAGGGTATTATATAGGGCTTTTTAAAGTTTTTGATACTGATGATCAAGGCCTTTCTGATTATATTGGAAAAAGCATTACTTTTACTGGCTATTTTCATGAATTAAACCAAAATGATACTTATCTTTTTTATGGAAAAAAAGTTGTTCATACGAAGTATGGAGAACAATTTCAAGTAGAAAGTTATGAAAGATGCAGGCCAGAAGAAAAAGACTCTATTGTTGAATTTCTTACTAGCGGTTTATTTAAAGGTATTGGTGAGAAAAAAGCCAAAGCAATTGTCGATGTGCTTGGAAAAGATACTTTAAAAATTATTTTAACAAATCCAAATAATTTGATACTAATTCCTGGAATTACCAAAAAAAATATAGATGTTTTGCATACACAATTAAAAGAATATGAATCTAGTTATGAAACTATTATCTATTTAAATGATATGGGTTTTTCTAGTAAAGATGCTATGATTATTTATAATTATTATAAGAAAAAAACAAAAGAGATTATAGAAGAAAATATATATCAAATTGTTGATGATATCCTTGATATTAATTTTAAAAAAGTTGATGCTATTGCTTTAAGAAAAGGGGTTGATTCGTTGTCTACCATTCGAATTAGAGCGGCACTTCTTTATATTATGCAAGAAGTTAGTAATACTTATGGTCATGCTTATTATTATAAAGAGGAACTTTTGCAATTTTTGTATAGGGTTTTGGGTTCTTCTATATTGGAAAGTACTTTAGATGAAGAATTAATTCAATTAGAGTGTGATAGTAAAATTGTTATAAAAGATGGTCGGCTTTATTTAAAAGATATGTATGATGATGAGTGTTTGATTGTCAAACGATTTCGGTTATTGAACAATAATAAAGAAAAAAGTGCTAAAGATGTATTTGAGAAAATAGAAGATTTAGAAAATTTTTTTGAAATTAAATATAATTCTAATCAAAAAGATGCTATCTATAAAAGCTATGTTAGGGATTTTTTAATTATTACCGGTGGACCAGGTACGGGTAAAACAACTATTATGAATGGTGTTTTAGAATTATATCGACAAATGAATAAATTATCTTATGAAAAGTTGCAAGATAAAGTAGCTCTTTTAGCTCCAACTGGTAGAGCGGCAAAAAGATTGAGTGAAGCTACTCATTTTCCTGCCTCTACTATTCATCGCTTTTTGAAATGGCAAAAAGAACAGAATCGTTTTCAAATTAATCAGTATAACAAGAGCAAAGTAGAGTTTATTATTGTTGACGAAGCTAGTATGATTGATACGCATTTAATGGCTAGTTTACTTAGAGGTATTTCTAGCAATTGTAAGATTGTTTTAGTAGGGGATGATCATCAATTACCGTCCGTTGGACCGGGTCAAGTTTTGCGAGATATTATTACTAGTGGTAAGTTGGAAACTGTAGAACTTACTGAACTTTATCGACAAAAGGAAAATTCCAATATTATTTCACTTGCTTATGATATTCGTAATCAAAATCTTCAAAAGGATATTTTTAATATTGAGGATGATCTTACTTTTATTGAATGCAAAGATGTAGAGGTTATTCCGAATATTTGTGAGATATGCACTACTTATAAAGATTATGATTATAAAAAAATTCAGATACTTGCACCAATGTATAAAGGATTAAATGGAATTGATGTTATTAATAAAAATATTAAAGAAATCTTTAATCCAAAAGATTCTTTAAAAAAAGAATTACTGATAGGTGAAGTTAAGTTTGTTGAAAATGATAAAGTTATTCAACTTTCTAATATGCCTGATGAAAATATTTATAATGGTGATATTGGGTTGGTTGAAAAGATAGATGTTGGTTCTAAAAAGCAAATTTGTATTGATTTTGATGGTAATAAAGTTAAATATACGCCATCTAATTTTAGTAATTTTCGGCTGGCTTATTCTATTAGTATTCACAAGTCTCAAGGCTCTGAATTTGATATTGTAATATTGCCTGTTGTAAAGGGATATCGAAAAATGCTTTATCAAAAATTAATTTATACAGCAGTTACACGAGCTAAACAAAAGCTTTATATTATTGGAGATTTTGAGGCTCTTGATATGGCTATTCATAATACTTCTGATAATGTTCGTAGAACAACTATTATGGAGTATTTGATTTCTGGTATAAAGTAAAAAAAATTGTTCATACTATTTCTAGAGGTGAAACAAATGAAAATGATGAGCATGAAAATGATGGCTATGATTGCTGGAATGGGAGCTCTTGGTTATATGTATATGAAAAAGAATCCTGCAATGATGAAAAAAATGCGGGAATTAGGAAAAGAAGCTAGTAGAAAAATGTATAATAAGCTGGATGTTTTATAGCCTATGGCTTTTTTTTTTGATTTGATATATAATTGTTGTGAGGTGATACTATGGTATCAATTAAAAGTAAAAGAGAAATTGAATTAATGAGACATGCTGGAATGTTGGTATCAAAAATGCATCAATTTATTAAGCCTTATATAAAAGAGGGGATTACAACAAATGAATTAGATGCTTTATGTGAAAAATTTATTTTAGAAAATGATGCAAAACCAACTTGTAAAGGATTTGAAGGTTTTCCTTGCACATTATGTACTAGTGTCAATGAGGAGGTTGTTCATGGTATTCCTAGTAATAGAAAATTAAAAAATGGGGATATTATTACAATTGATGTTGTTATTGGTTATAAAGGTTATCAGGGAGATGCAGCTTGGACTTATGCTGTTGGTGAAATTGATGATGATAAAAAATATTTAATGGAGCATACTGAACAAGCTTTATATGAAGGATTAACAATGGCTAAACCAGGAAACAGGATTGGTGACATTTCTTTTGCTATCCAAAAGTATGCAGAAGATCATCATTTAGGAGTTGTTCGGGAATTGTGTGGACATGGTATTGGGAAAGATATGCACGAAGATCCTGAAGTCCCTAATTTTGGAATTCCTAATACCGGAATTCGATTGAAACCTGGAATGGTTATTTGTATAGAACCAATGCTTACCTTTGGGAAAAGAAATATTTATATTGATGGTGATAATAATTGGACAGTTATGACTCAGGATGGGAAACCTGCTGCTCATTTTGAACATACGGTTTTGATAACAGATGATGGATATGAAATATTAACACCTCGTCTTGATTAATATTTTGGGGCTGGTTATTTTATAAAAATGAAGTAGGGTGATGTTATGAAAAAAAGTGTTTTATTTTTAATTAATGGTTTGGGTATTGAAAAACCAGGTAGTTATAGTATATCAATTGATCAGTGCATGCCTAATCTTTCTAGAACAAAAGAGACGTCTTATTATAATACTGGAATTATTAATTCTATTGAATATCGAAGTGCCTATGAACAATTTTTTTTAGGGAAGACTTATCGTACAGAATTAAAATATATAAAAGAACAAATATTAAATGAAAATTTAAATAATAATCCAACTTATCAGAGCTTTGTTCAAGCCCTTAATCAATCTAACTGTAAGTTACATGTATTTTTAGAACCAACAACTGAAAAAATTGTTGATCAAGTTAATTCTTTGATTGACAAACTTTCATTGACTGAGAATAGAGTTGTTTATCTACATTTACTTCTTACTCAGCAAACGGTCAGTGAATATAAGAAAATGATTTCTATTGTTAATTATATCAAGTATCATATTAATACAACGATTACTGTTGGATTTATTATTGGGAAAGATACTTTTACAGATAATCCTTCTAAAGATGAAATGGATATTGCTAAAAAATTACTTTTTTATTGTTCTGCAGAGAGATGGAGTAATACTGAATTAAAACTACAATCACTAATGGAAAGTAATATTCCTCCGTGTAAAGCACCTGGTTTTTGTGCAACGAATAGTTGTACCATTGATAATGGGGATGTAATCTTATTCTTTAATACTAGACGTACGACTTATGATAAATTTATTCAGCTCATTTACAACAATGCGGGAGGAGTCTATAAAACCGATTCTTATTCTTTACCGACTTATTCCATGATTCAGTTGGATACAAAATTTAATATACCATGTTTTAGTCGAAATATGGTATACGATGGTAGCTTGGCCAATATTTTGGCAAAAGCAGCTAAAAAGGCTTTAATTATTACGGCAGAGCCAAATATTAGTTTAGTAAATTTTTTGGCAAATGGACTAGAATATGTTAATAATCCAAATATTCAGTTTATGAAGTTGGATTATAATTATTTAAGTGTTCCTGAAAATATTACTAATATTATTGATAGTAGTATTTATGATTTAATTATATTTGATTATCATATGGATGTTTCAAGGACAATAAATGATTTAAAAGCACAATTGGAAACTATTGATGTTGTTTTAGGATATGTTGTGAATACTTGTGTCAATAAACATTCTTTGTTTATTACATCTTTATATGGAATTAAGAAAGAAATTCCATTAGCGCCTTATAATTCAGAAACAGTTACTATTGATTATCAGATGGAGATACCAATTTTCTTCTTTGATTATTCTTATCCACGAAGTAAATATGTATTATTCCCTGGTGAACCGTATCAGGTATTAACAACAGCTATTTCTTGTATTTGGGATAATAATGAATTAAATAATTTGATTCATCCGAAAGGAATTATTAATAATTTATTAAAAGCTTTTAAGAAAGAAAAATAAGAAATTGGGAGGTTTCTTATTTTTTTTAAATAAAATATTTTGTTCCTTGATTTACTAATTCTTATTATGTATGGTATACTACTTTATAGTAAAAGTAATGAGGGATTGCTATGGGTACTATTTTTAAATTTATTAATAAAATTATTATTTTTATTTTATTGTTTGGTTTTATAACTGCTTTTGTTGATTATTATCGTATGATTAATGCTGAAATGCCGGTTTTTAATAAGGTACAGTATAACTTTAAAACTAAAATACAAACTTATAAGGGATTATTTTATAAGGCGGAAAGAAAAATACTAGCTTCTCCTGATGAATCTTTGATGGATTCTAGTAATATTAAGTATAAATTATTTCTTTTTCCTTTAAATGTTTCATTAAAGAAAAAGAAAGCTGAAGAGGGGTTTAGTGTATTTGGTCAAGGTAGTTTAGAGTGTGAAATGTCTTCGAAACTTTATTTTGCTGATTTAAATGTTAAAGTTTATACTTATTGTCTTGAAGATATCTTTGTTAAGGAAAAAGAAAGTAAAACCCTTTTATCTTATTTAGAAAAGGATAATTCGATATTAGATGATATTAACAATAAATTTGGATATATGGGTATTCATCAAAATATGATGGAGTTTCATTCACGAGAGAAAGATTCTTTAGACGGTGGGCTTGTTATGTATCAATGTCTTGGGGATGGTATGAATGATATTTATTTTGCACCAACTGGTACTTTGCCACAGATGGATTTTTGTACTTATAAAGATGATGATTTTGCTTTTCTTTTTGGGATTGTTGATGAAAGTATAGAACAGGGAAATTCTCCATATGAAAAAGAAGTTTTTTATGAAGATGAGAATTTCATTTACCGAGTAGATAAAAATAAAAGTAATTATCTTTTTGCTGTTGTACCAGAAATTCGAGGAAAAAGTGAGAAAAAGATTCTTTTAAAAACGGCTCTTCAAACAGGAATTGTAACCATGGAACAAGTAGAGAAAAAAACTGATGTCTTTGAAAAAGTTTCTAAGACTCATGATGTTAATTCATAAAAGAATATAATGTTTGTTGATTTACATATATATTAATAGTAGAATAATAGGAATAGGAGGCTTTTTATGTTAGAAATAAAAAAAATTGTAAAAACTTATAAAACAGAGGGTTTTACACAAAAAGCGTTAGATAGAATTAGTGTTAATTTTCGTAAATGTGAATTTGTATCTATTTTGGGTCCAAGTGGTTCTGGGAAAACAACACTGTTAAATATTATTGGTGGTTTAGATCACTATGATTCTGGGGATTTAATTATTAACGAAACAAGTACTAAAAAGTATAATGATCGAGATTGGGATACTTATCGTAATCATCGCGTTGGTTTTGTTTTTCAAAGTTATAATCTCATTAATCACCAAACGGTTTTAGCAAATGTTGAACTTGCTTTAACTTTATCTGGAGTCTCTAAAAAAGAAAGAATTAAAAGGGCAAAAAAGGCACTTACTCGAGTAGGTTTAAAAGATCATATGAATAAAAGACCGTCTCAATTGTCTGGCGGACAAATGCAAAGGGTTGCTATAGCAAGAGCTTTGGTAAATGATCCTGAAATTCTACTTGCAGATGAACCAACTGGAGCTTTAGATACGGCCACTTCAAAACAAGTCATGGATTTATTAAAAGAAATAGCTGAAGATAAATTGGTTATTATGGTTACTCATAATCCAGAACTTGCCGATCAATATTCTACTCGTATTGTAAAATTACAGGATGGTAAAATTATTGATGATACAAATCCATATGATGGGAAGACTAATACCGAACTTGATTTGATTGAAAGTGAAAGAAAAACAAAGAAAACATCTATGGATTATAAGACTGCCATTTCGTTATCTTTGAATAACTTAATGACAAAAAAAGGAAGAACTTTCTTGACTGCTTTTGCCGGAAGTATTGGTATTATAGGTATTGCACTTATTTTATCTTTATCACATGGAATTAATCGATTTATTGAAAGGACGGAAGAAGAAACATTAAGTTCTTATCCTTTACAAATTCAAAAAGAATCAGTAGATATGTCAACTATGTTACAAACTTTATCTGGTAATCGCAAGACAAAAGAATATAATGATAATAAACTACATTCTGTTAATATTATGGGAGATATGATGGAATCCATGTCTAAAGAAATAAAGCATAATAATATGAAAGACTTTAAAGAGTATTTAGAAAATCATAAAAAATTATCAAAGTATACCTCTGATATTCAATATGCTTATAATGTTCAATTGAACTTATATAAAGCAAATACTGATAAAATTGTTCGTACTAATCCGACTACTGTTTTGGATACTTTAGGTATGGGAACTAGTGGTATGTCTAGTATTTATAGCACTTTTTTAGCTAGTAATGATGTTTTTTTTGAAATGATTGACAACCAAAAACTTTTAGAACAACAATATAATTTGGTTGCTGGAGAATGGCCCAAAAATTATAATGAGATGGTTTTAATTGTTGGAAAAAATAAAACTATTTCTGATTATACTTTGTATAGTTTAGGAATACTAGATCAAGATGAATTAAAACAGAAATTTAGCGATATGACTAGTGGCAAAGAAATTAGTTTTGAAGAGTCTAGTTATGAAATAAATGATTTTTTGAATTTATCTTTTAAACTTGTTTTAAATACAGACTATTATAAAAAACAAAATGGTTTATGGATTAATCAGCAAGATAATGAAGAGTATATGAAGAATGTATTAAATTCTGCTGAGGAAGTAAAAATTGTAGGTATCATTGAAGCAGATAATGATGCTATTAGTAATAGTCAGAATTATGGAATGGTGGGATATACCCATCAATTGATGGAGCATTTAATTGAAAAAACAAATGAAACGGAAATTGTTAAGAATCAATTAGATAATAAAGAAATTAATGTTTTTACAGGAAGTGAATTTTCTTCCAATAATGCTTTTAATATGGAAAATTTATCTATGGAGCAAATGATAGCTTTACAGAACATGTCTCAAGAAGAACTTGCAGCTTATATGAAGAGTTATTCAGAAAATATGAGTTTATCCTATGAAGAAAATATGAGAAGACTTGGTATAGCAGAATTATCTAATCCAGATACGATTAATATTTATCCAAAGGACTTTGATTCCAAAGAAGAAATAGTTAAGATAATTAACCAATATAACAGGAAGAAAAAAGAAGTAGATAAGATTAAGTATACGGATGTTGTTGGTATTATGATGAGTAGTGTATCTACTATTGTTAATGTTATTAGTAGCGTTTTAATTGCTTTTGTTGCAATAAGTTTAGTGGTATCTAGTATTATGATAGCAATTATTACTTATATATCTGTTATGGAAAGAACAAAAGAAATTGGTATTTTAAGAGCAATAGGTGCTAGTAAGAAAGATATTTCTAGAGTATTTAATGCTGAAACTTTAATTGAAGGATTATGTGCTGGGGTTTTAGGAATCATTGTTACTTTAGTTTTAAATATTCCAATTAATATTATTATTAAACAGATGATTAATATTAATAATATTTCTATTCTTCCTTTAAATGGAGCTATTATTCTAATTTTAATCAGTGTTTTATTAACTGTTATTGCTGGTTTTATTCCTGCTAAAATAGCTTCTAAAAAGGATGCTGTAGAGGCTTTAAGAAGTGAATAGATGCTTTAAAAGGATTTAAAAACTGTGGTATGTTTTTTGTAGGCCTTACTATTATTTACTCCTATTTATAAGTGATAGGAATAATTAATGTTCATGATATAGATTGTGATTTTAAGTGAAAAAGTCTTCATTTGATGACTTTTTTATCTTTTATTTTATATTGCTATTTGTTAGTGTAGAAAATGTGTGGAGATTTTTCTCCTAAAAAATAAGATTTATAATTAAATTAATTTTATTCTAGAAGGAGTAGATGGT
>CACZQK010000084.1 GCA_902783315.1 uncultured Erysipelotrichaceae bacterium
GATTTTAATGAAATACTAGAAATATATAAAAAAGTATCAACTGAGCTAGGTATCACTGCTCCGTTAGATTTAGCACATCTATATACTTATATGATTGATAAGGGTTATTATTCACCAGCTCCACATCGTCGAGATTTTAGAAGCTTTTTTCAACTTCCTAAACCAATTTTAACTCACCCACAATATAATGTTATCCGAGGAATCAGAGATCCTCGTGGTGAAGCAGCAATGTTAACGGAACAAATGAAATTCTGTGGAGAAGAATGTGCTAACATAATGATTGAAACCGAAGAAAGACCAAAAGGTGCGATTGAAACAATCAACGGTAGAAGGAAATTTGATTTGAAATTTTTGCTACCATGGATAGGAGGAGTTGTATTAAACTGCGGTAACAATAAAAGTGGTATAGTCATGTCAAATGGGTTTGTTCTAGCTCCCAATTCTTCTGAAGAAGCTAAATTAATAAATCCAAATAGTGCTGGAACATTTTTTTGGAAATGCCTTATAGTTTATTAGTTTATAGTGATAATGTTAATGAACTACAAATCTTTGAAAATTTACTTTTCCAGCCAAGAGAAGCATTAACCACTAATGATGTTAGAAAAAGTCAAGAATATATTACAGATGTAATAGAAAATTCAATCGACACGCTAGAAAATGCTAGACAAGAAGCAATTGACCCAATAGAAAGAGCTTACGCAAAAGTTAAACGAAAGACTGTTTTGGATTATATATATGTAGATTAGCTTGCTTAGTGGAGTAGTTATGTATTAAGAGCTTAAATTAGCTCTTTTTTTAAAGTCTTTTTTGTTTGCAAAATAATAAAGAATGAGTTAATATAACGAGACAAAGGATAGATTTTATGACCTCAAAATTTTTTTCTCTATAATAAAAAAACACTCAGACACTCACTTTTTTCTAAAGCGAAGTTAAGTAGTGAAGAACTTAACCACCTAACAGGGATAACGAACAGTGTTAGCAGTGCAAAACTATTAAGGGCATTTCTAGAAGTATGCGGTAAAAAAAACGAATCTTATAGCAATCAATAGCCCACATATGGTACGTGGTACATCATATACACTCCAAAAGAAAGTAGCTTCCAAAGAATTGCATATGAGATGTTAGCAAATAGTCCAAAAACAGCAAACATAATAACAAAAGATGGGATTCCTTACATTATATTAGTGAATCAATAAATGATAATGATCCTCCTAAGAAGTATTTTAAGTGATAATAAATTCTCAAACTTATTTCAATGATGAAATGAGTTTTTTATTTTTAAAATAATAAACTTATATTTTGTAAAATACTTGTTTTAATATTTTAAAAACAAGAAAAAATGTAGTATAATAAAAATTAAGAATGGGAGTATCAAATATGGCAAAAAAGAAAAAAAGAAAATCAAAAAAACAAACAATAGAAATATCGATTGAATTATATGCTATCTTGCTCGTAATAGCATCAATTTTAGGAATAGGAAAACTAGGACCTGTTGGCAGAGGTATTGCATCTTTTGCTCTTTTTTTAACAGGATCAGTTTATATGGTATTCTTATTATTAGTTTTTATAATTGGAATTTATGCCTTTATTAAAAGAGAATGGCCAGAATTCTTTTCAACAAAACTATTTGGTTTTTACTTATTTGTAATAGGAATGTTAACATTCATGCATTGGGATTTTGTTTCTTTAAATGGAGGAAATAGCACAGTAATATATAAAGAAACCATGAATCAGCTATTAAAGGGGTTTAATACTATCATGGCAACAGGTACTATTGGAGAAACAGCATCTGTTGGTGGTGGAATTATAGGTGGAGTATTTGCAATTCTTTTTTCAAAGCTTTTCTCCTATACTGGGATGCAAATTGTTACAGTAACCTTTATAATTGTAGGAGTTTGTATGTTTACAGGATTTTCTATTGTAGACTTCATAAGAGATAGAGTTACTTATGTAAAGGAAAATTATAAAGGAACAAAAGAAGATGATAATGAAGAAATCGAAAAAGATTTGAAGAAAAAAGTTAAAATTAGTAACGGAAACGAAGTAGAAGAACCAGATAAACAAATTATTAAAAATATTGAAGAATTAAAGAAAGTTCAATCACAAAATCTAGAAGAAAAAGAACCAACTCAGCCACAAGAACAAATTCCAGTATCACAACCAATTGTCACAACCAACCCAAGTTATAAATTGCCACCTTTAAGTATCTTAAATAAGCCAAAACACAAAAACACATCCATGGATAATTCTGCCATTGAAGCCAATATTGAAAAGTTAGAAAATGTATTAAAAAGCTTTAATGTAATTGCTAAAGTTGTAGAAGTTCATATTGGACCAACAGTAGCTCAATATGAATTAGAAATAGCTAGTGGAACGAGAGTTAATAAAATAACAACTCTAAGTCGTGAAATAGCCTTAGCACTATCAAAAAAAGATGTTCGAATAGAAGCCCCAATTCCTGGAAAAAGTACTGTTGGAGTAGAATTTGCTAATGATTCACCATCAAGTGTCAGTTTCTATGAAATTATGGCTAGTAAAATAATGATGCAATCTCCCGATAAAAAATTAATGGTGCCTTTAGGAAAAAGCATCATGGGAGAAATTGGTGTTTGTGAAATTAATAAAATGCCTCATATGTTAATTGCTGGTACAACTGGTTCTGGTAAATCAGTTTGTGTTAATGGTATTATTTGTTCTATTCTTATGAGAGCTAAACCAGATGAAGTAAAATTAGCAATGGTAGATCCTAAGGTTGTAGAATTATCCGTTTATAATGGAATTCCCCATTTAATGTGCCCAGTCGTATCAGATCCAAAACAAGCAGCTATTTTACTGCAAAAAATGGTTAATGAAATGGAAAAAAGATATCATATGTTTGCAAATACCGGAACAAAAAAGATTGAGGGGTACAATGAATATGTTGAAAAATGGAATAAATCTCATCCGGATGAGCAATTAGAAAAAATGCCATTTATTGTTATCATTATTGATGAGTTAGCCGACTTAATGATGGTAGCAGCCAAAGAAGTTGAAGACTCGATTTTACGAATTACGCAAAAGGCCCGTGCTGCTGGAATTCACTTGATTGTTGCAACCCAAAGACCATCTACCGAAGTTATCACAGGGTTGATTAAAGCAAACATTCCATCACGAATTGCATTTGCTGTAGGCTCAGGAATTGATTCTCGTACTATCTTAGACCAAGTAGGAGCCGAGAAACTATTAGGAAAAGGAGACATGTTCTTCTTACCGATTGGAATGAACTCCCCAATTCGTATCCAAGGATCTTTCATTAATGATGATGAAATAGAAAAAATTATTAATTTCACGAAGCAACAACAAGAAGCATCTTATAATTCAGACTTTATGAAGTTAGAAGAAGAAAAGCAAGAACCAGAGGAAATGGATTCCCCAAGCACTAAAGCAAATGGTGATGATGAACTGTATGATCAAATTGTAGACTTTGTTGTAAAAACCCAAAAAGCATCAGCTTCCCTTCTTCAAAGAAAGTTCAAAATAGGTTATAACAAAGCAGCAACAATGATCGATACCTTAGAAGAAAACGGAATTATTGGACCACCTACAGGTAATTCAAAGCCAAGAGAAGTACTAGTTCAATATAGTGAAACAAATGATGATGAATAAAATTGCAACTTTAGAAAATAGTAACTTCGATATTTATCAATTACTAGGGGATAATCATTATATAATAGAATTGGAAATTTACGAAAAAATAGATTGTAAATAAAATCACCTTAAAAACCTTTTACAATCTAATAAATTTGTGCTATGATATAACCCAATTGAGGTATAATAAAATGAATGATGAAATAAAAAAACAAGTGAAAGAATCAATAGCAAGAATAATAGAAAAAGCAAAAGAATGCAAAGAATATAAAACGACAAATGATAGATTTATTGTGAGTAATATAGAAGGTAAAACTTACATAAATTGGACAAATGACGATGGATCTACTCTAATAACATTATATAAGGGCCTTTATCGAGTATGTATATTAATCAATGGGATAAGATATTCAAATATTCAAGAAATAATAACTTCCGAAGAAGCGGTTCATTTATTAGCACAAGAAGTAGAAGATTTAAAAGATATGATAGTATTAGATAATGAGATTAAATTAAAAAATTATCAACTAATTACTTCGTTTATAAATAAAGCAATGGAATATCGTGATAAAGTTGTAGTTTTAAATAGTAGTACGTTTACTATTTTTAAAAATGACGGTGATACTCATGATACTATTTATTGGAAGCAAGAAAATATAGATAGTCCAATAACAACAATAACCGCGCAACTTCCAAATGAAAACGAGAAAATAAACATTAATGAGATACAAACTACTACAATATATGAAGATTGCCCTATTAGAACGTTGGAAGGTAAAGATATACTAAATGATTTCATGAATTTTGAAACAGCTCAACAGGAACTAGAAAATGGTAGAATAATAACAAATTGCACACCAAAAAAGAAAGATAAAAAAACTATTTTTGGAGAAGGATATGATTCCAGGACATGGTTTATAATAGAAGATATGTACCTAGAACCAGCAAGAGGAAGGCAGAAAAAAGTATAGTAATAAAAAGAGACTATATTATCCTTGTTTATTATTGTAAAAATAGATAGAGTTTTGAAATTATTGTCTATAAATTGATGAAAAGCATATCTAAAATTATAATGTACAAAAAACATTTCTTTTCATAACTATTAATTGTAAAAAAAGTGAATCTGTGGAACAACAAATTCACTTTTTCTATGTGAAGGAAGTATTTTTATCGAAAAACAAACCCTAACTTAAATCTTTTTTTCATTGCGAATCTATATTTAAATTGCTATAATAAATTAGGAAAGAAGGTAAAGATTTATGGCGACACCACACATTGAAAGTAAATTAGAAGATATTGCTCCAGTAGTATTAATGCCTGGAGATCCCTTAAGAGCAAAATATATTGCAGAAAA
>CACZQK010000085.1 GCA_902783315.1 uncultured Erysipelotrichaceae bacterium
AGTATTTTTTTGTGCTATAATAAAAATAAATTTCTACAAAACGTAGAGAAAAACTGCTGGTTTTGTATGCTATACTTTCGTTGAGGTGATTATTATGACGATTGGAAAACGAATTAATAAATTAAGAAAGGATAAAAAGATAACTCAACAAGAGTTAGCAAATCGGTTATATGTTACGGATAAAACTATATCTAGTTGGGAGTCTGATAGGACTGAACCTAGTTTAGAATTTATTATTAAAATATCTGAAATACTTGATTGTGATGTTGGATATTTAATATATGGAAATAATTTAAAAAATGATATAGAAACAGAAATTAAAATTAAATTATCCGAGTCTGAGTTTAAAAAACTTACTCGTTTTATGAATACGAATGGTGTATTCATTAATGAAAGTGACCAGTTAGATACTTATTATCAACCTACCTATCGTCCTTTTATAAATGGGGATATTGTTAATGAATGGTTGCGAATTGGTGAACGGGGAAATAAAAAAATTCTAAATTATAAGAATTGGTATGACGTTTACTGTGATGAATGGGAGGTTGAAATTGATAATAGCGAAAACTTAGAAAAAATTTTTAAGGTATTGGGATTGGAGACTATTGCGATTGTTGATAAAAGAAGAAAGAAATACATGTATTTAGAAAAGTATGAAATAGCATTAGATTCTGTTAAGAATTTAGGATATTATATAGAAATTGAAGTGAAAAAATATGATAAAGATCCCATTAGTGAATATGGAGAACTATTAAAACTAGCAAAAGATTTAAAACTAAATTTAGATTATATTGATAGATGCGGATATCCATATTATTTGATTTTCAAAAATAAAGATAAAAAAGATGAAAAATAATAAATATAAAAGTACGATATAGATGGTAAGTCATCTATTGTTTATTTTGACTACTCAAAAAGGATATAAAAAAAATCTCTAAAAAACTAGAGGTTTCTCTATAATAAAATTCATCTTTATTTGAATTAAAACTTTCATATTATTATATATTTTTTTATTTGGAAATTAATTTATATGGTATTAATAATACATTTCTATTTAATTAATCTATTAAGTGCTTATCATATAAATCTTTAAAAATCAATTCATCAACTGGTGAAATTTTCACATTAAGATTACTGTAATCCAACCATTTTATCTTAGCAATCTCAGAACTTGGTTTTAATGTTCCTTTAAATTCTGCCATGTAGCAAGTCATTTTAACGATGATTCCTTCTGCATGACCATGTGCTTGAGCTTTGAAGGTTCCATAGTATTTTATGGTATCTTTTAAAATGTCAATAGTTAATTCTTCTTTGCATTCTCTAATTAAAGTTTCTTCATCTGTTTCAGACTTTTCACGTTTTCCTCCTGGGATATAATAAGTATCTTTACCTTTTGATAGTGTACTTAATAGCTTACCATCTTTTAAATATATGAAAGCTATTTTATCTATTTCTTTCACTATATACATCTCCTTATATTTTTTATATGAAAGAAAAATATCTACTGATATTTTTCCATTGCTTTCATCATTTGATTAATTTGTTTTTGATTTGGCTTTCTTCCCATTTGCATCATTAATGCTTTTATCATTTCTTCATTAATAGGTGGGTTTTTTTTCAAGTACTTTTTCATAAAAGTTCTAGCTCCAAAAAAACCAATAACGGCCCCTAATAAAATACCAACTAATAATATTAAAATATCATGTAACATAAACTCACTCCTCTATTACTATTTTACATAAATAAGGTAAAAAATACAACTTTTTTTAGTAATGTAAGATGATAAATCATAAGAGGTTGTTTTTCTTCTTAACTTAAATTATAATTAAATTATAAAATAATTAGTAAGGAAGTAATATAATGACAACTAATACTGCAAAAGTTAGTGAAACATCTCAATATGCAACTATAAAACAATTGTTGGATACCAATGATATCGAACGCCTAAAAGGACTCGTTAGAGATGGATGGCTTCAACAACAAATCTGGGAAGGAGAGTCTTATAAGTCCTATCTTAGTGTTGAAGAATTCTTGCTATTTATTTATTATGTTGCTGGGGGTAATTCTGTTAGTTTACCTAGAACCTTAATTAATATGATTACTGCTGTTATAAATAATAATATTAATGCTAGTTTTGAGGCATTTGTGAAAAATAAGTCAACAGCTGATCTTCTTTCTGCTATATTACTGCCAAGAGATGTTGGTCTTTTTTATGCAGATAATATTGATGAAGTGATGCCTCAATTAAATGACAACTTTTTTAGAAAACTTTTTACTATGCCTAACATTAGAAATTTTATTGCTAAATCTAATTTCTTTAAAGATTTTATTAGGGCTAAACCTGATAGTAATCTTTTTGAACTTATGCCTCATGATCTTCGCCCATATATATCTTTTTTACCAGATGATAAAGATAGCAAACATTTCAAAATTGCGATAAAGTCATGGTTTCCTGACTTACCAGATTCATCACTTAGGTGCCTTAACTACTTACATAACGAGATATATCCATCAACCATATGGGGCGATTGTAATTCTTTAAAAATTTATTTACAACTTGTTGAAGAAGATTCTTCTATCATTGAAGATATGAATACAATTGCAGGAAAATACTTTTATGATAATGTTTTGAGGGCATTTAAACTTCTTACATTATATACAACAACCCCTTTTCGAAAAGAATTGTTGGACTTTCCAACAACACAAAATGATTTAATAAAGAAATTAAATATATTGACTCTTTTGCCTAAACTTCCTAACATTCAGTCTCTTTCTGATCTTTTAAATATTGATCTTAGTGAGCTTGCTAAATTAGTAACTCCACCAGAAAAAAAGTCCAAAGTCCCAGCTCGTGACCCAGATGCCGATAAAAATACTGGACCTCTTTTTGAACATTTGAGGGCTATAGCTACAATCGATATAAATGGTAACTTCATTGAGCATTTCGTTGGGAATTCTCATTTCACTATCATTGATCAATTATATCATTCAATTATCCCCAATGGTGAAGAGACTGAAGAATTTAAACAATATGAAGCTTTGGCAAGAAACGGTTATATCACATTTTGCATTAATGGTAATCAAGCAAGTATTTTTATACCATCTGAATTGACTAATCTCCAATATAATTCTTTTATTTCAAAAATCTCCAATACATCTTCTGGATTTGATTTTTATGCTAATATATATGGAAAGGATTATGCTCAACAATTAGCTGATGGTTATGAAATAAATAAAATTGATCTTTTACTTTTTGTTGAATTATTTTGCAAAAGATATGAACCTAAAAAAAATAGACACCTTTAATAATTATATACGTTTTATTATACTTATATTTAATTCAAACCTTTTCTTATTTGGATTTACCACACTAATCACCATAATTGCAGATATTATAGAGACTACTAAATCATTGCATAGAGAAAATTTAGAAAAAGGCTTTATAGACTGCTTTGTTAAGAAAAGTTTGATAACTAGTAACTAGTAGCTGCTTTTAAAATTAATTTAAGAAGAAGAAATCTGTTTTTTGGAAGGAACAAGCAAAGAGATTATCAAAATTTTCTTTTAGAATTTCAAAAAATGTTGAAAAGTTCTGTTCTATTTCTAGCTTAAAATATAAATTATTTACTGTTAATCTACTTATTTCATTTCGATACATATTATTAATATAATGTGTATTTTTTCTTTTGGAATATGGAATGTCTTGATGGAATTTAATAAATATTTTTCTATCTATTTTATTTTTGTTCATTGGTATTATTAATTGATTAAATAAATTATAACCATATTCTACTTCTGTCTTGTCTAAGTAATAAATACTTCTTAAAATATGGAATAATGTACTCGGGGTTTCTTTATATAA
>CACZQK010000086.1 GCA_902783315.1 uncultured Erysipelotrichaceae bacterium
GGTTCTTTTGTTTTGATTTTTTTTACGATTTATATACTTTTAGTAAAAATAAGTACTAAATCCACCCTACAACTTACAGGCTAGACCTTCGAATTTTTGACCTTTCGTACTCCAGATCAAAAAAAGGTGAAGAAAGGTCTATTAAAGTATTAACATCATCTCCAAAACCACTGTTGAGAGTCTATTCTCTCATCTCCTTCCATTAGTATTTACTGCTCTAACTTTTACAGTTAGAGTTTTATTTTGATATAATTTATGCTATGATATATTTAGAAGGAAGCATGGCACATGAAAAAAAATCTATTACCAATCATTTTTGTTATTCTTGTCATCATAATTGTTGCTACTATTTTAATCATTTTATCAATGAAAAACAAAAACTACAAGAATTATGAAATAATAGAAATAAGTTATTCATATGGGGGCGGTTTTGGCACTGTTATTGATACATCAGAAAAAACAATCAATTTTACTCCAGATGGAAGTGTAAAACTTTCTAATGGTTATAATTCTTATACAGAAACATTTAATATTAGTCAGAGTAAATATAGCAAATTAAATGATTTGTTAAAAGACAATTTGTCATTATTTGATGAAGAACCTAAAGAAGATGACGGTGTTTTAGATGGCTATTCTTCACACATTCAAGTCAAACTAAAAAATGGCCAAATTAAAGAAATTGGCGGATATATGATTCAAAATAAAAATTATAATAAAATTAAAAATAAAATCTACGAAATAATTGATTATGAAAGACTAAATCAATATGAAAATAATATTACAATTAATCAATAAGCAAATTAAAAGTGTGATATATTATTTATAGTAGCTAATAGCATATAAGTTGTTTTACAATGGGTAATGACTGGTGACATAGATTATTAAGTAACTTGGCTACTTTTTTTATTATCTATCATGGGTATACAAATAAAATCAGAAGTTGTTTATAGAGTACTAGCAGTTAAAGCTAAAAAGTTATTTGGATATGACGTTAGAATGAACCTGCATAAGTTCCGTCACACGTTCACAACACATTTTGTAATTAATGGAGACGATGCTTTTTCACTCCGCAGTCTTTTGGTCCACACCATATGAGCAACCACCAAAATATATGTAGATATGTCACCAAAAGATCTTAAAAATAAACATGCAAAATAATGAACAATCGTATAAACAAGGAATAAGAAAAGGAACAAAGCAGACTTTGCTCCTTTTTTAATCTAATCTGATTGCTCAATCGAACATCCAACAGAGTTTTGGAAAGTTGGCCTAGACTAACTTTGTCCCTTCTCTAGTGTAAGAATTGGTATAATAACGTCATCTTCTATCGGTTATAAGTTCAGTTTAATTGTTTTTGGAGAAAGTGTCTTTTTTTATCATAATTATTTTAGATGTTGAATTGTTGTATCATTCACTAACTTTATATCCTTTTTATATCTAGTAGTTCCATTTAATGTTTCAAGAATTCTTGGCATTTTTAAATTATAATTATTAAATGGTAATAACTTCATATTATCATCTACTTGCATATGTAATAATATATTATTTTTTAACATATTCAATAAATATGTTAAACATCTGAGCTTTTTTAACGCATCTTTTGAATTGCAATATTTAGACTTTTTTGTGAATCTGTTAGACCTTTTTTGAAATAAGCATACTTATTTTTTATTTCTAGTAGTGTGAGCCTTTAATGATTTTTATCCTTATTTTTCTAATTCTAAATACCATAATATATATCAACTTTTTTACCTTTTAATAATCCAGTAAATAAGAAAAAGAAGATTGTTCCTAATCTCCTTTTTTATATTACCAACCAGTTCCAAATTCATCTATTGAGTAACTATCTTTTTTCTCATTATATCTTAATACACCAACTCTATGTATGTCTTTAACCCATCCTAAATCCTCATCATATTCTCCATCTGGGATAGTTAATTCTTTAGTATCAATTTCTTCTTTTGGTTGTATTTGATATGTTACCTCAAAGGCAAATTCATTTTTACCTATTTTTAATGATTTCATGGTATCATTTTTTAATTCTTTTTCTGTATATACTTTAGTTATGTTAAATCTAGAATTATTAATTTTATCTTTATATATATCTTTAAAATATTCTTGTAGTGCTATTTCTATTTTATATTTTACTGCTGAAGGAACTTTTTTTAAGTCTTTTATGGAATTTAAATATTCTTCAAAAGTCATTTCTTTAGTCATTATTTCTTTTGCTATTTCTGGACTATTTATATATCTTAAATGCCATGGTTCATATGTATAGCCAGTAGAATCTTCTCTTCCTTCTAAATATCTTAAAATAAATCCATATTTAGCTAATTTCTTATGTATTTTTACAAATATTTCTCTTTCAGCTATCATTTCATCGTTATCATAAATTAGTTTTCCATCTTTCTTGATGCAAATATCAACTGCTAAACCTGTGTGATGTTCAGAATATCCTGGAACAGCAACAAACTTTCTTACGTAGTCAATTCCTTTTTCTGGATCAGCTGACCATTCGTCCCATAAATCTTGTTGTGCTTTTACCGAACGATATACACTATCAAGTTCTATTTCTACTCCGTCTTCTTTTAATTCTTTTTTTAGTTTCTTATATTGTTTATATGCATTCTTCTCTATTTTAATATCTTCATCCCATGCATTTTTAGCATCTGCTAATTCAACATTCTTTTCCCAATCATCTGGTAATTGTGAATACTTATTAACAAGTACTAAGTAATCATAATCCGCACTATTATTCTTTTCTTTGTTATCACAGGCAGTAACAAATAATCCTGTTACTAATAATGATGCAATTAATAATAATGTTTTGCTTTTTTTCATATCTTTTCTCCTATTTATTACTACTATCTTATCAAATTTAATAACTATTTACAAGCCTTGCTGAAAGCACTTTTTTTAGTTTCTACCCCTCTTGAGATTCTTTTGTTTTAGTTTTTTTCTTTGCAATTCGATTAATCAAAAAAATCTTTGATTAAACTAAACTATTTCACTTTTTCTAATAAAATCCTTGTTATCGATACAATTGAAATTAGTAGAGATACTATCATAATAGCCCTATTATCTGTTTTTGGATTTCTAATATTATTATAATTTTCTCTTGGCATATTTATTGGAGTAATTACTGCATCAGTATCTACATCGTAAACCTATATTCTTTTTCTCGTTCTATCTTCTTATACTCTATCTTGTTGCCTTTCTCGTTATTTTCTGCATAGCAATGATATATCTTATGTGATGGTTCTTCTGTAAATAAGCATGAGGCTCTCCTGTATATCATCTTGCTAAATATTTACTTCCTGATTTGTTCTTTAATGCATCGAAATAAATAAGCATTCGTCATTTATTGCAACAATCTGATTACATTTTTCATATCAGTAAAGTATTTTACCTTATATTTAAGAAAAGTAATTTCTTATTCTTTCATAGTAATTTGAAAGAGGTTAAACTATTCTTCTATTTCTTCCCAATTTATTTTTTTATCCTCATTATAGAAAAGATCATCAAAATCATCTATTTTACTAAATACTGTACATGGGTTTCCTTTAGCAATGGAGTTTTCTTCTATACTATTAAATACAACACTGCCGCTTTCAATATAACTATTATTTCCTATTTTAACACCTGGAGATATTAAAACATCTCTTCCAATAAAAACATTCTCACCTATATTTACAGAATTTGTGTATATATATTTTCTTAATTTTGGATTATATATATTTCCATTTGTTATTATTTTTACATTTTTTTGAATTATAGTATTTTTACCTATTACTATGTCAGAATCTCCCTCAATTGTTAAATTAGATGATATGTGAACATTATCAGAAACAAACAAATTTCCATTATAGTTTTCCAGGTGGATTGGAAATTCTATGTTTACATCTTTTTTTAAGTTATATTTAGATTTTAATTCAGATAAAGTATTAATTGTTTTATTATTGATTTTTTCTTCTTTTAAAAACAATTGAGACAATTTTTTCTTTTCTTTTTTTGATAATTTTTTGTATTCATCTAAATTAAACATTTCATCTTCTACTCTAGATAAAAAATTAAAATATAGATCATAATTATCATTAAGATTTAGGTATTTTTCTATTTTTGGGACAATACTTTCTCCCGTTATCAAACGATAAATAAAATAGATTTTAGCTACATCTTCATACATTTTATTTTTAGTATCATCATACCAGCAATCATTAATTCTACTATATATCCATCCTATTAATTCAGCTATTTTATTTTCAATATTATTAATATATTTTTTCCTTTTATAAATTTCCTCAGTTGTCCAAACAAAGCCATGTGCAAAAGTCATTAAATCTATTTCGTGGTAATATTCATTTTTTCTTGTAAAAGAATCTTTATTATAATTCCAACGGTAAGTTAATACATTTAAATCATAATATTTAGCATCACATGCTTTTAGTAAAGCATTATATGCGGTATCTTCATTTCCCCTCATATCTAAATAAGTGATTTTGTGATCCAAAATAAATTTTTTTCTATACATTTTTCCGTGGCAAGCAATGTTGTCATGTCTATACAATCTATAAAAATCATATTCAATATTATAGTCTTCCGCAAAGACTGTTCTTAAAACATCTGCTTTGCTTTTTACTATTTCATTGTACATAGTTTGAATGGCGTATGAGGAAATAAAATAGTCATCGCTATCAATAATCGTGAAATAGTCTCCTGTCCCTTCATCAATACCTTTTTGTCTTGCTAAGGCTACTCCACTATTCTTTGCCATTCTAAAATATTTTAAAGGTACCTTATCTTTATATTGTTCTACTATCGGTTTATAGTCTTCACTGCTTGCATCATCAATTAAATAAACCGTTATTTTTATTCCATCTAATTTTTGGTCTATAATGGAATCTATTGTTTTACCGACTGTCTTTGTGGCATTATATGAAGGTATAATAATGTCAATACTTTTACTTTTATCTTGATTATTCGAATAATAAGTTTCATATTCATTTTTAAAGTGTTTTATAGAAAGCTGCTTTGCTCTTTCTTTTTCTCCTAATTTGGCTAATAGATTGTAGTAAGGGATGGCCTTTATTGGTTGATTATATGACTCTAGCCATGGCTTTTCTGGGCTTGCATAATGAATTAGTTTAGCATAATCATATTCCTCATTAACCGTGTTTATTTGATAATTATATGTTGTATCAGCCAATAAAATTTCATCAACAAATAAATTATTAATAACATCTTGATCTTGATATGCTAAATCATCATAATTATCATTTATATACTTAGTAATCACTTCTACATTAGTTATTTCTCTATATTTCTTTAAATTAATTAGTAAAACTCCTGCATTAATATAATTTGGGCTTTTGTTATATAGATAAAAATCAGTGCAGCCAACAATTGTTTTATTTGAAAAATCAGTATTGTAAAAATCAATTATATTACCTGTACAAATAATGTCATAATCTAAATAAAGAATTTTATCTATTTCAGCATCTAAATAAAATGGTGCAAATAATCTTATATAAGTAGTTGGAGTTATATGTTTTAAATTTTCTTTAATATTGAAGTTGCATTCAACATAGAAGAAAGTAATATTTCCTAGTTTTTCTTTTTCTATATACTTTTTTAGTTTGCTAATATTTTTTTTGTTAAATCATTGTATGCTAGATAAATATTTAAATCACAATCATTATTTATTTTTATTGATTGAAGCATCACTTTAAGTTCTTCAACGATATTATTGTCTATTGCTACTAAAATATTCATAACTTTCTCCTTATTTTTCCAAAAATAATTCTTATTGATAGTATAACATGGGTACTTTAAGATGTAAATTGATAGGATTAAAAACTATTTTTTCTAATCAGTCACTTCTATATATTAATCTATTGCCTCTACATATTATAGATTGTATTTTTTCCTATTTAATAATGAATGTTTCCTTTTCTGCTTTTCATATTCTTTCGAGATTCATATTGTGCATAATACTTTATTCCGTAAATTTTTAGACTAAGGTCCGTTTTTTAACGGATTTTTTTCTTTTTCAGAGTTATTGCCGTTTCTAGAATGTTAAACGGAAA
>CACZQK010000087.1 GCA_902783315.1 uncultured Erysipelotrichaceae bacterium
TTCCCATCCCGAACACAGAAGTTAAGCCACTAAACGCCGACGATAGTGAATGCGAAAATAGGAAGTTGCCAAGAATTTTTTTTTTGCAAAAAAAGTGTAAAGTGTATAGTACCTAAAAATATATTTGAATAGAGTTGTATATCTCTTTTTTTTTGATATAATAATTTCAAGGTGATCATATGAATAGAAGAATAATAATGGCAATCACTATAGGTTTGTTAGTAACTCTAATATCCTTATCAGGAATAGTATTATTTACGAACATAATTTTTGATGGAAAATATAAATTGTTAAAAGAAAAAATCAAAACAAATGAGAAAACATCAATAAAACAAGATCAAGCAACTGAAGTTCAAACACAAGACTACTATAATATTACTAAGCAAGCTGGAAATGATATAAAAGATTTATTTAAAGAAAAAAATACAAATTGGGTATATGCAGTATATGATGATGTAGACAATACTTCTAATTTTAATATCGTTGTTATACATCATGATGTAAGTTACAAGGAAAGTTTAACTATTGGTGTACTTGATGAAAATAAATATGGTTCTATTGATGGTGAATTTGAAAAGGATAATATTCACATCAAATATGATAAATATGAATACGATGTTAAAATATTATCAGAAAATGAAGTTATGCTAAAAAAAGGTAATAAAGAAGAAAAAGTATTAAAATTAGTGGAAAAAAGAAGTTTTGAATCTATAAACAAAAATGACGTTGTAAAAATTTATGAAGATATTATAAAAAAACTTAATAATAATTCAGAATTATCTGATGAAGAAATTCTGAAAGTATTAGCTTTTGCAATACAATATCTAGATGTTAAAAAATCCAATAAGGAAGCTATACTAGCGGATGTTGGATATAAATTAGCTATATCAAAAGAGAGAATTAATGAATTGTTAAAAGAAACAATATGTAGTGGAAAGTATCAAATTAAAGACTTTTCTAATATAGCAAAAGTAAACTCAGTATACCCTTTAACAGATGAAAGTTTTTCGGGAACAAAAGAGGAATATGCAAATATGTATATAGTAGATATTTCTCCATCAGGTATGGATAATTCTGGTTCAATAGTTGTTTTCAGCACTAATGATACTAATTATTTTAAAGTGAACAACTTTGTATATAAAACCAGAAAAAATACAATGCAAAAAATAATAGTAAAAACTAAGATGGTTGATGGTCATAAATGCTTAGACTATTAATCCTATAAAAAGTCCAAAAGTGTCTACAACTTATAAATATATTTGAATAGAGTTGTATAACTCTTTTTTTTTGATATAATAAAAAATAGGTGATAAAAATGGATTTTAAAATAACAACATATTCAGAAGAACAAACAATTGAATTAGCACAAAATATTGAATCAGAAAAATTTCCTAATATGGTAATTTGCTTAAAAGGAGATTTAGGAAGTGGAAAAACAGTTTTTACAAAAGGGTTTGCCCAAGCGTTAGAAGTAAAGGAAGAAGTAACATCTCCAACATTTAATATTATTAAAGAATATACATCAGGAGAGTTACCTCTATATCACATGGATGTTTATAGACTTGATGGTAAAGTAGAGGATCTAGGAATAGAAGAGTATTTTACCAAAAAAGGTGTAACTATTATTGAATGGGCCGATATGATTCCAGATTATTTACCAGAAAAACGTCTAGATATCATCATCAAAAGTTCAACAGAAGATGAAAATAAAAGAATAATTACCTTAATTCCATATGGAAGAAAGTATGAAGAACTATGTGAGGCTATATTATGATTCTTTACATAGATACTTCCTCTAGGTATTTATATTCCGCTATTGTAGATTCAAATAAAGTAGTAGAAGAGATAAAAGAAGAAGATGATAAAAATTTATCAGAAGTGGCTTTGCCAAAAATTGCTAGGATGTTTGAAAAAAGTGGTTTAGAACCAACTGATATCAAAAAGATAATTGTTGTGAATGGGCCAGGAAGTTTTACTGGAATACGTATTGGACTTACTATAGCAAAAGTTTATGCTTGGAGTTTAAATATTCCCATCACAACAATTTATTCTTTAGAAGCTATGTCTTTGTCAGGTAAAAAAGAAACAAATCATGTACCGATGATTGATGCCAGAAGAGGTTTTGTATATGCTGCAATTTATGGAAATAAAAATGAGGAAATATTAAAACCACAACATATAAAATTAGAAGAATTGAAAGAAAAACTAAAAAATATTAAAGAATATGAGATTATCACAAATGATGAATTTGATGATTTTTCAGATAAAACAAGCTATGATCCTAATATATTAAAAATAGTGGATTTTTTTAAAGATAGAAAAAAAATAAATCCACATGCCGTAAATCCAGAATACTTAAAATTAACAGAGGCAGAAGAAAGTAAGAAATGATTATTGAATTAACAGAAAATAACTTAGAAGAAGCTAAAAACTCTTTTCTTTCAATTGATGAAGTAAAACAAGAATTTAAAAATAATCCTTTTGCTAGATATTTAATATTGAAAGAAAAAGATGAACTTCTAGGTTATCTTTATTATAGTGATATCTATGAAAGAGCAGAAATTAATCAATTCGAAATAAAAAAAAGTCACAGAAACTGTGGAAAAGGTCAAAAATTATTGAATTTTTTTTTAAAACATGTGGAAAAAGATATTACACTGGAAGTAAATAAAGAAAATCTTCCAGCGATTCATTTATATGAAAAAGTGGGTTTTGTAAAACAAGCAATTCGCAATGGCTATTATGATGGTGTGGACGGCATTTTAATGGAAAGAAAAAAAGATAACAAAGAATTCTAAAAAGAACCATTTATATTAAGACTTAAGATGAAGTGAGATGATATTGTGAAAGATATTTATATTTTAGGAATAGAAAGCAGCTGTGATGAAACTAGCGCATCAATTGTCAAAAACGGGAGAGAAGAAATAGCAACAGTAATTTCTTCACAAATCGATATTCACAAAGATTTTGGAGGAGTAGTGCCAGAAATTGCTAGCAGACATCACGTAAAGAACATAACCATAGTTCTAGAAGAGTGCCTTCAAAAGGCAAATATGAAAATGGAAGAGATTGATGCTATTGCAATTACTTATGGACCAGGATTGATTGGTTCACTACTAGTTGGCCTAGAGGCAGCAAAAACTTTATCTTTTATTTATAATAAGCCATTAATACCTGTTCATCACATTGCAGGACACATTTACGCTAATAGCTTAGTGCAAGAATTAGAATTTCCATTACTAGCAGTAGTTGTAAGTGGAGGACATACAGAGCTAATTGAAATGAAAGAACACTATAGATTTAAAAAAATAGGGGGAACTTTGGACGATGCTATAGGAGAATGTTACGATAAAGTTGCTAGAGTAATAGGATTGGAATACCCTGGAGGACCAAAACTAGATAAGTTATCAACAGAAGGGAAGGATACCTATAAGCTACCTATTCCCCTAAAAGATAATAGTTACAATTTTTCATTCAGTGGTTTAAAAAGTGCTGTAATCAATCTAGTTCATAATGAAAATCAACGAAAGAATGAAATACGTCAAGCAGATTTAGCTACATCATTTCAAAATGTAGTTGTCAAGTCGATTACTTCAAAAGTAAAAAAAGCAGTATTAGAAAAAAATATAAAACACATTATAATAGCGGGAGGAGTAGCCGCAAATCGAGTTTTAAGAAAATCAATGCAAGAGCTTGCCGAGGAATTAGGAGTAGAGCTATCAGTTCCTCCAATAAAATATTGTACAGACAATGCAGCTATGATAGCAGCGGCAGGATATTATGCATATTTAGATAAAAGAATAGGAAGCTTGAATTTGAATTCAAAATCTCAAGACACATTAAAATAAAATTATAGAAAAATAACATAATTTTATGAAGTTGTGATATAATGAAGAAAATGGGAGGCTAGAAAATGATAAATAGAATAGTTTTAAACGAAACTTCATATTTTGGAAGAGGTTCTAGAAAAAAGCTAGCGGAAGAATTAAAATCAAGAAGATATGAAAAAGTTTTATTAGTATCAGATGCAACGCTAGTACAAGCAAATGTAACAAGAATGATAACAGAAATCTTAACGGAAGAAGGAATTATTTATTTTGAATATTTAAATGTTAAACAAAATCCAACGATAGCTAATGTGCAAGAAGGCTTAAGGGTAGCCCAAATAAGTAATATTGATGCTATTGTTGCTGTTGGAGGAGGAAGTGTTATTGATACTGCAAAAGCAATATCTATTGTCATGACGAATCCTGAACATAGTGGGATAATAAGCCTAGATGGTGCTATAAAGACACGTAATAAAGGTTTGCCAATATTTGCACTACCAACAACTGCAGGAACCGCAGCAGAGGTCACGATAAACTATGTCATAACAGATGAGACCAAAAGAAAGAAAATGGTTTGTGTAGATGTCCATGATATACCAGTATGTGCTATTATTGACCCAGATTTAATGCAAAGCATGTCACAGTCACTAGCTGCTACAACTGGAATGGATGCTCTAACACATGCTATGGAAGGATACATTACTAAAGCAGGATGGTTAATTCCTGATATATTTCATATAAATGCAATGGCTCTAATCTATAAAAATTTAGAAAAAGCAGCCAACGAAAAAGATGAAATTTCTGTAGAAAAAATGGCTTATGCCCAATACATTGCAGGGATGGGATTCTCTAATGTAGGTTTAGGCATTGTCCATTCAATGGCCCACTCATTAGGAGCTTATTTTGACACTCCCCATGGATTGGCTAACGCAATATTACTTCCCCATGTTTTAAAATTTAATGGAGAAGTATGTCCAGAATTATTTAGAAATATGGGAAAGGCCTTTGGACTAAATATGGACAATTTAAATGATGAATCCGCAGTAGAAAAGGTAGTAAATGCTGTAGTTGAATTATCTCAAAAGCTAAGAATTCCTCAAACTCTAAGAGAAATTGGAGTTCAAGAAGAGATGATACCAACCCTAGCTGAGCAAGCTATAAAAGATATATGTACCACCGGAAATCCACGAGAAGTAACCGTAGATAATATTATTTCTTTATATAAGCAAGCTTATTAAAGAGGCACAAAGCATGGAAGCAAAAGTTGGATATAGTACAAATCCAAATAGTTTTACTATGGGATTAGAGTGTGCTACAAAAACAATAAAAGACGAAAAAAATGTTAGCTGCAACTTTTTATTTACTTCAGCAAAAAGTGATACAGAACAGATTGTAAAAGGAATACAAAGTATTAATTCTTCACCAATTATAGGATGCACTAGTAGTGGAGGAATTATTGTTCCAGAAGGATTTATAACTTCAGAGCAAGGTTTTGCTGGGATGCTATCAATTATAGATGAAAACACAAAGGTTGGAATTGCTTGTCATGAAGCTGGTAGAAATCCTCGAGTAATAGGCAGAAAAATAGCAATATCAGCTATAGAGAATGCCCAAACAATAAAAGCACCATCTTATTTTTATATGGTAGCAACACCTAAAGAGGAAGAAGAATATTTAATGGGAATTCAAGACATTATAGGAAGAGTTCCAATGTTTGGAGGAAGTGCAGCAGATGATACGATCAGTGGCAATTGGAAAATTATCTGTAATAATGCAATTCTATCAGACGGAGTTGCTGTAGCATTTTTCTATACCGATAATGAAATTGCAACTGCTTTTACAGGTGCATATAAAGAAACAAATAATTGTGGATTAATAACAAAAGTAAAAAACCAAAGAACACTAGTATCTATTGATGGAATATCAGCATTAAAAAAATATGCTCATTGGGTCCATGTATCCCCTAGCACCTTAATTGGTTTTAATTTATTAGCCTCTTCAATCGTAAAGCCCCTAGGAATTAAAGATCCTTTAGGCAATTTAACGGTTATTAGACATCCAATTTTTGGAAATGATATGGGAACAAAAACAACAGCTGATGACACAATTACTTTAGGAAACAAAGTAGTAGAAGGGACTGCAATCATTCAATGTGAAATAACCACTGATGAATTAATTCATTCAACAGGAAATACGATAAGAAATTTAAAGAAAAAAATATATACACAACCAGCAGCCTATATTCTAATTCATAGTGGCGGAAGAAAGTTAGGAATAGGAAAAAGAATAGAAGAGGTCCATAAGCAGATAATAAAAGAAACAAAAAGCACTCCGTTCATAATGCCTTTTACTTTCGGTGAATATGGTTATAATGAGCATTCTGCAAATATTTGTGGAGGGCTAATGCTATCATTCACAGTATTTGGAAAAAATTAAAAAAAAAGAAGGAAA
>CACZQK010000088.1 GCA_902783315.1 uncultured Erysipelotrichaceae bacterium
AAATAGAAAAGAATGAAATAAGAAAAATAGAAAAGAATGAAGAACAAGAATAATTATAGGAATTTGTATGAAGAAGAAACAAATAAGTGATGAAAAAATTATTTTATTGAAAAAGGCCTTGTTAAAGAGAAAATATTTTAGTATCTTTTTAGCACTTTTTACTTTGGGAATTAACATTTTTGCTTGGTTTGTTTTTTCAACAACGGCCCAAGTTGGTTTGGACGCTACAGTGGCTTCTTGGGATGTTCAATTTAGAGATGATTCGGGTGAGAACATCAAAACTTTTGTTATTGATATTACAAAGATGAAACCAGGAATGAATAATTATAGCAAAACAATTTTTGCTCATAATCACAGTGATGTTACTGCCGACTTTATGTATGAAATTTCTGAATTTCAATTATTGGGCCACACAATTCAAATTAATGATCAGACAGCTATGATAAATTATTTGCAATCAAATTATCCATTTAGTGTTTCTTTTACTGCTAGTAAAACAGTTTTAAATCCTTCCGACGCAGTAAATTTTGATATTGGGTTAGTTTGGCCGTATGAAAGTAATACTCCTATTTATTATAAACAAGATGATGTTTATCAATTCGATTCTTCTTTTCCATATTATCAGTTAATGAATGAAACTTATACTTTAACAAACGTCACTTCTAGTACTTATAATAGTTTAAAATCTAATTTATATCTGGAGAAAGACGATGCTGATAGCTATTTTGGAATGAAATGTCATGAATATGAAGAAAGCACAGGAAATGCCTGTTTGTCTTTAACAATTAAATTACTAGTGAGACAAAGAAATACATAAAAAACAATAAGCATTTGCTTATTGTTTTTGGTTGAATTTAATATTAACTTTTATTTTTGTTTGTTGATTATTTGGATTAATAGCATAGGCTGTATCTTGCTGATTATTCATTGTTTCAGTCTCATCATCATTCCATTTGAAGAAAACTCTAATAGAAGTATTAGCAGTGTTTTTTTGAACTTCTCCAGTTATTTTGTCAGTATCATTATAAATTGATTGAATTCCATTTTGTTCGTACTGAGTAATAATTAAATCATTTAAAGGAGTATCTTCATGAATACTTCCTGATATTTCATAGGAAAAATCAACATCTACTAGTAAAGCATCAATTACAATATCAAAATATCCCGTTGTTCCAGGAGCTAAAACTCCAGATTTTACATATTGATTTGTATCAAAAGTAGGGGTTATATAATTTGTTAGAATAGATTTATTATTAATGGATTCGTTATTTACTTTAATATTCCAACTAGCTACGGTTGCAGCTGTATTTGCTTCTACTTGCTTTCGATACTTTGCATATGAAACCTTTGATAAATATAGAAGAGATATTGTGACGATGAATGTAAAAATTATTATAAATTGAATATCCTTTTTTTTCATCATTCTATCACCTATTATAATTTTAACATAATAATCATTATTGTTGTATATTTTTCTTTTTAAATATATGAGCATATTTCTGATTTTGCTAATTGTAAAAAAATAATGTAAAGTAAATTTTTTGACTTTAATTTTAATCTTATGTATTGCTTTTATAAAAAAATGTCGATATAATTACTTTAGACATAGTAGGAAAGGTGGCATTGGTGGAGTACATTTAAGTAGATATATAGGCAGATGGTGGTAAATGATGGATAGTAAAATTGGAATAAAGGCACAAAAAATTTATAAACGTGAATTAGTCAAAAAAATAGTAAAACTTTCTTTTTTATTTCTTTTTCTTGTTTCTTCTATTATTTACTTAGTTCTATATATTGCTTATGAAGGTGGAAAATTTACTGTTACTTTAGATAAAAACTTGTTAAATAGAAAAAATGTTTATTTATCAGAAAGTGGTATGAAAAAGGATAAGAGTTTAAAGTTATCAGCCCAAACAATTCAATATATGGATAATATATCGATAAAATGGTTACCTAGTGATATTGATCAAGGGATTGGTTCTCATAATGGTGATAATTATATTGCTTATTCGTTTTATGTAATGAATGCTGGTAAGGAACAAGTTCATTATTGGTATGAGATTGATATCGATGATACGATAAAGAATGTTGACGAGGCAGTTCGCATTATGATACTTCGAAATGGTGAAAAAATCGTTTATGCAAAAAAAAGTAAAGAGACAGGTAAAGAAGAAGAAGGTACTAAGCCATTTGTTTCTAAATCAATAGCAATTTTGGAACAAAGAAAAAATTTCAAACCTAATACGAAAGATCATTATACAGTTGTAGTTTGGATAGAAGGGGATGATCCCGAGTGTAATAATGATTTATTAGGTGGAGAAATAAAAATGCATATGGATATAACTGAAGAACATGTCTATAAGAAAGAAAATAAAAAAAGGAGTTAAATAGTTATGGCAAAGTCTAAATCTAGATCTAAATCAAAAAGAAAAGATAGAAAAATATTTTTAGCAATTATTATGATTTTATTTGTTGGTATTGTTTTAACAACATCAACTTATGCATGGTTTACTGCTAATAGAACTGTTACTGTAGAATCAATTGATGTTCAAGTATCTACTTCTCAAGGTTTACAGATTTCTACAGATGCTTCAAATTGGAAATCAATTGTTACCAATAGTGATATTACTGGGGTTAGTTGGACAGGGGCACTAAATCAAATCCCATCTGGTAGTAAGACTGCAGTTCCTGTTTCTACAATAGGGAATGTTAATGCTACTACTGGCTTAATGGATATGTATAAAGGAACAATAGATACAGGAACCGGTGGAGGTAATATTTTAATAACTGAAAAATCTACTGAAACTCTTGGATCTGCTGGTGATTTTGTAGTATTCGATTTGTTTTTCCAATCATCTGTTGCTCAAACAGTTTACTTAACATCAAATTCAAATGTTGTTGCAAAAGGGACATCTACTGGTATTCAAAACGCTGCTCGTGTTGCTTTCATAACTGAGGGAAGTGTTGCGTATGGTTCTACACCTGCTGCTGCTCAAGCTATAAAAGGGGAAGAAGCAAAATGGATTTGGGAACCTAATTATGATGTACATACAGCAGCAGCTGTTAATAATGCATTAAATGTTTATAATATTACTACTGGTCAAACCAATGGAACTAAATTAGCATATAAAGGTGTTAAAGCTCCAATTGCTAAGGCCAATGATATTCCATTGAATAGTACTAATACTGATTATTTTGCAGATGTGACCACGGTTGGTAGCTTAGCTAGTGGAATTCCAACTTCAACTTATTTAAATGCCTTTGATGTTGCAGAGGGAATTACTAAGGTTCGTATTTATATGTGGATTGAAGGTCAGGATGTTGATTGTGAAGATCGTGCTTCTGGAGGGGCTTTGACATATAACTTACAATTCAGTATTGATGCTAATGCTGGTTCTTAGGATAATTTAATATAAAAAGGGGTCTTCTTAAGAGAAGACCTTTTATTAATTTTGGGGTGAGATTATGGAACAAGAAATAAAAGATATGAAAGAATTAACGAATGATGACTTATTAAACTTGCATTCAGCTATTCAAGAACATATAAAATATTTAAGGGAACAGATTATCACATTAGAAGATGAGAAAGAAGAAAATACTGGCGGTGATAGTAATGAATAACTTAGATAACCATTCTATTATGAAATTGATTGACATTGACAAAATCCATATTGAAAATTTTGTTTTAAAAACAGAAGAAGGCACTAAAAGATATAAAGAAAAATTTTATTTAAAATCTGTTAATGATCGAAATAAGTATATAAATCGGCAGATTAATATTTTTAAGAAATATCTTAATGACATTGAAAACGAGATGGTAGAAAGAGTAAATAAATTAATGCCAATTAATAATTCTGAAAAACACGAAAAAGCTAGAAAGGAAATTCAACAGTTATTAAATCTTGTGTTTTTAAATGCCAATTGTTCTAGTAGTTTTAAATTGAAGTTTGACTATATTATTGCAGATATAACAAAAGATACATCTTTGGAAGATGTTCACCAATTAATAAAAAAGTTTATTCAAGAATTCTCTGCTTTAGGAATCAATTTGAGTATTAATGATTTTACTTATAGCATGTTCACAGAACAATATATGAGGCCTTTTTTTAAAAATTCATCTTTTGAAGAAATGAAAAATATCTTTGAAAAAATTTATTTTAGATGTCCTGATATTATTTTACATTTAAAAATGAATTTAATTTATATTCTTGAACGATATAAAACAAAGCTAGATAAATATGTTTTATATCTGAAAAAAAAGAAGTTTATAGAATATGGTGTAGATGAGTTAAGTGTTGTTAAAAAGTATATAGAAATACGTTTGGCTTTAGGGCATGTGATTGCTACTGATTCATACAATAATACAAAGTTATTTCTTACTGGAGAAAAGAAAATCTGTGATTTTGTCGAAGGCTCTCCTACTAGAAATAAAATTTATGATATGTTTGCATGTAATAATAACTATAATGATTTAAGTAAGGAAGCTAAGAAAAATTATAATTCTGCAGTAATGGACTTATATGTAACTTTAAAAGAATTAAAAAAGTATTATAATTATGAATTTTTATTAAAGGATTTATTATTGCGCTATAAAGATAAAGATTCTCATAAAGGACAATATGCTAGTAAAAAGAAGGAAATAGATAAAGAAGAAAAAAGGAGACAAGCTATTTATAAAGCCTATTTGAAAGCAACTGGTAAAGGCATTTTTTCAATAAAAAATGATGATAAAATTAGTAATTCGATGTTAAAAATGAATGAAGAAATTCATAAATTAAACAATTTATATGAAGAATTACGTGATTTAGAAATTACTAATTCATTAAATGAGTTAAGTGAATCTGCTAGTATTTATGATTTATTTACTTGCGCTCTTACTTCATTTTCTTTCTTAGAAAAGAGCTTTAAAAATCAAGAAAACTTTCAAGAATCTACTATAGAGGATAGCCTTAGTAAGTATTTTAAATTTATTTATAATCCAAGTAATAGTCTATTAAGAAAAATAAATGTGTTTGCTGATTACGATATTGTTTCAGTGGTTGCTGAAAAATACAAATTATTAAATTTGACTATTACAAGTGACATGATTAATCGAGATAATATTGATTCTACAATTGATAGTCTTGAAGTTATTAATTTGATTCAAAATATTGAAAAGTCTTCTATCTCATTACACGAAATTGATATTTTATGTCAAATGAAAAATATTATTGAAGAGAGTAAAAATAATAATTAATTATATGTTGAATTGGAGTTAGACAACCAATCACTACATGTTCCTAAATCCAATATAATAAATAAGAAAGATTCGTAGACAGAAAAATGCATCATAAAAATGTCACAAAAATCTTCCTAAACAATAATTATCATTTTAATTCTCGTCGGAAGCACCATCAGAAATCACTATGTGTATAAACACATAGTTTTTTGCTATATTTAAAGAATGTTTATAACTTTTGATACTGGAACACTATTTCTAAAAAGCATTGCTTTATAGCAGATATTTCTGTTGAATGTTGATTTCTTTTATGGTAAAGTAAAAAACGAATAAAGAAGATGGTGACTATTATGACTTTTGAATATAAATATTTAGAAGATGAAACAGGAGCAACGTATAACTTACTTAAAAATTTAGAAGCTTATTGTTGTGATAAACAAGTTAAAATAACACTGACATCTAGTGAAAAAAGTTCCTCATGTTTAAGTATTGAAAAAATGCCAAATGCTAGCGAAAATATCGATATAGCTAATTGTTTTATGGAGTTTCTATTATTTTTATCTGTAAAGAGAAGGGAACACTATACATTAGATAGAATCAAAGCAATTGAATTTTTAAATATGAAAATAAAACACGAATTTATCAATATAATTCTTGCATTGTGCTCATTATCAGATAATGATTATTATAAGGATAAGTATATAGTTTTTAAATCTTGTCTTATACCTAAAGAAATAAAGTTAGGGTTTCTTCCTTGCAAGGGCGCTTCTATAGTGATGAGTAATTGTATAATCGAAGACTTTAAATCTCTAAATGGATTTAATGGTGATTACTTAGAAATTGAAAAATCAACTATTCAACAATATACAGGAAGTGTAACTATGAACTGTAATGAAGTTTACTTTAGAAAGACGCCATTAAATTATCCATACTTTTTTTTGAATACTATACTTCCTAATATAAGAAGACTAAGTATTTATAGAGATGAAGAATTTGACGAGGAAAGTCTATTCTTTATCATTAATTTTCCAAATTTATACGAACTAACTCTGCCTGCAATCATAGAGGATACTTATTGTTTAGATCAATTAAGAAACTTAGTATATACTTATTGGATTTACCAAAAAGACCCTTTGAGTCAAGAAATAAAGGTTTATTCTGGCAAAAAATCTAAAATTCTTGAGTCAAAGCATCCAGAAATTTATATAGAGGATGATGATTTTTTACTTTGGAATCAAAGAATAAACGATAAAAGCCTTGATGAAGATGATGTAAGAAATCATATAAAAGATTACAAAAAAGCTGGTATCCAGCCAATTATAGAAGCGCTTGAGGCTCAAAAGAATCGAACTGAGCCATTTGATTTTAAGTTTTTATCAGACATTGGAGCATTAAGAGTAATGAATACAGGTTTACCATTCGATGCTGATAACGAAGGCATTATATGTTATGTTTTAGATGGCCTATATACTCCAAAATGTAAACTGAGCCGAGTAAAATATGATATGGGAATCCCTCATTTAACAAAGTATATAGATAATGATAGTATATTTACCTCTATAGAAAAACAAGGTTTAAAGATTATAGATACAAGAGGAAATTTCACAATAGAAGGATCAATTATAGGTAGTAATGTAAAAAAAGTGAGACAAACAATTACTTTTCTTCAAGCTCAAAAAAAGAAAGAAATTTTCCCTCTTTATGAAATAAAAAAAATAAAACGGAAGCAAGAAGGTATGAAATCTCCTTTTTTACATTAAGCATAGATTTTCTTCCTCTATGATTATTCAAATCTATTATAACACTGTTTTTTCTTTATTATATTTTTTCCTAAATAATTTTACACTATCTCAAAGTTATTAATTTTGACGATTGATAAGATTTATTCTATAATAAAGATGCGAAGTACTACAATGTAACATTAAATTACTCAGTAAGTACAAAAGTTGGGTGGAGATAGTTTGAAAAAAGACAGGAGAATTGTAATAATAACAGGGCTAGCAGCAATAATACTTACAATAAGTTTAAAAATGCCATCTAAAAAGGATAATAACTATACACCACGCTTGGATATAATGAGAGCGAATTCACTAGAGACATATTTGGATGATTACCAACAATTATTTATGAATGAACAAGATTTGACTTTAACTGATTATGAGTATTATAAAAGCTTATACAACAGTATTAAAGAAGGGGTAAATTATAATGCTTTTACATGGCATTATAAATTTGAAATTCCAGGTAATCAACCGATAATTGCCGCAACAAAAAAAGAAGAAAATGGGAAAGTAGTATATTATGATTCTAATGAACAACCTGTTCGAATTGAGTCAGGGTCCAAAATAACAATTTATATAGATTCTAAAAATGCCTATGAGATTGACAAAGATAATGACGAATCAATTATAATTGAAAAAAAGTCTTCTACTACAAATGAAGAATTAAAAATAAAGAAAGACAATTCCTATTCCTATAGATATGGAGATGCAACCTTCAAATTTGACCAAAAAGGACTGTTAAAAGAAAAAAGTACATCTTTTTCAAAAAAAATATATGAAGATGGTAATCCTAATGTATATTCAGAATTCAGAAATGGTAAAATAGTACAAAAAAAAAGAAAAGATGGAACAATACAAGAGATATATCATTTAGAATTACCGCCAGATGTCATTGATAAATTACCATTTTACAAACTTAACAGAAATTTCACTGGAGATGTGGACTCTATATATGTAGAGTATACCACTAGTGGTTGTATCGACTCTATATTATTCGAAAGCCACGAAGAAAGAAGAGACTTTGAAGCAACAATGCAAAAAGACGGTTCCTTTCAAGCAACAATAATATATAGAGATGAAGCAAATCATATCACAAAAGAAGAAATCTTTGAATGCAATGAAAATCAGGAAATGACAATAACAAGTAGAGAATTTCAAAATGAAAATATAAATGAAACCATTACATCTTATACAGCAGAGGAAAGAATAAAACAAAAAATAGTAAATAGCCATGAAGTTATGGCTCTTAAAGGAAATATAGTATATATTTTTAATGAGAATCATGAAATAGAAAAATATCACGTTTATGATGGAAAAAACTATACAGAATATAATGCTGATGGGACGAAACTGTCTTATCATGATATTGAAAATGATTCTTATACAGAATATTATCCTAGTGGAAAGATAAAAACAATAAACAACCAAGAAAAATGTGTTTCCTATTATGAGACTGGAGCAACAAAAAGTTTTTTAAGCTATAAAAATAATGTTGAAGTTAAAATAGCAGGAAAAACTTATATACTAAATCAAAATGATAATTATTCTTTATACCCATCTGGAAGATTAGAAAGATTAGAAAAAGCTGAAAACGATAAAAAGATAAGTACTGCATATTATGAGTCCGGTGAGTTAGAAGAGCAAAAGGTAAATGGCAATGGAGAATCATACTATATCTCTGGTAAAGTAAAAAGTATAATAGAGAACAATCAAGTAAAAACTTCTTATTATGAAACAGGAGAAATAAAATTTATGATTACCCCAACTGGCTATATTTCATATTATCAAAATGGGAGTATAGAAAAAACCAAGGAAAATGGTATTACAACAGAATATCGTGATAATAGAATTTATTCTGTAAAACAATCTAAAAGTAAAGTATACTATCCAATTGCCGAGGATTATGATTTCTATATTGTTGAAAATTTTAATCAAGAGGATATAGAATCACTTGGTAAATATAGGTACATATATAAAAATGATTTAATATATACAAGTGACAGTTGGGAATACTATTCTTACAATTATGTTGAAGAATATGGTTTGACAAACATTCTGATATCCTGTAATAATGAACTTTTTTCCATATATATAGATGAAAACTATTATAGTAATAGTAAGTAGCACCATCAAAATATAGATATTCAATAAGCAATAATAAAAGGGAGGAGAAATATAATGCTTATCAATAATTGGATAATAGCTGTAATTTTTTACATAATATTTGCAGTAACTTACAATCAAGGATATAAAGTTCTTACCAAAAATATGAAGAAAGCAGGAGCATTAACAGTTTTAACAGAAGCAATAGCAGGGATAATTGCTCTATTGTTTCTTCCTTTTTTCAAATTTAAACTTCCAACAAATCCCTACGTCTATCTATTCTTAACAATTGCTTGTATATTTTATGCACTAAATGATAGAATTTCAACTGATGTTAGAAAAGAATTAGAGTCTTCTGTTTTTAGTATTATTAAACAAACAACCACAGTATTTATGATAATAGCAGGATTAGTCTTTTTTAAAGAAAAATTTGTTTTATCAAAGATAATAGGTGGAATACTAATTATATTAAGTAACATATTGGTTTTTTATAAAAAAAATTCATTTCAAAACAAAAAATGTATCTGTTTAGGATTGTTAGCTAGTTTTTTTAATACAATAGCTTTAATAATAGATGTTAACTATTCAAAACAGTTTAATATAGCATTATACTCTAGTATCACCTTATCATTACCAGCTTTATTAATATTTTTATTTGAAAGAATAAAAATAAAAGAATTAAAACAAGAATTATCAATGATTGACAAAAAAGCACTGATTTTAGTATCTCTATCAGGAGCCCTAATGGTTATCTTAAAATTAAGAGCATATCAATTAGGAGAAGTCATTGTAATAGCTCCATTATGCAGCTTAACAATTATTTTAAATGTATTTATTGGCTATTTTATTTTAGGAGAAAAGAACAATCTTTTAAAAAAAATATTGGCAGGGATTTTAATTACAATAAGTGTTATACTAATAAAAATTTAAGAAAGTATATATTTTTTATAAAAAGTTATATATAATTATTATAGAAGAAAAATAGTAGGAGAACATATGAATTATAAGAATAAATACTTAAAATCAAAGAAGAAAATAGATTCTGTAGAAGTAAACTATATAAAAAAGAATTATATGAAAGGTGAAAAAGCAGTCATTCCGATTCAATTAGAAAATGCAAAAGATCTATACATGAAGCATGATTATAAAAAAATTAGATTGTCTGAAGCAGTATGTAATTATATTGAAAAAATTGCTAACATGATAGATTTAGATATTGATATCATCATTGAAATTCATTGCCCCGAAATAGAAGGCAACGAACAACAGGAAATGATAAAAGCAATTCAAAATAATTATAGATTAGAATTAGAAGATTTATACAATAATCAAAAAGATGAGAACCGTAAATCACTAATACTTCTATTAGTAGGCATTTTATTACTAGCAATCAATCTTCTAATTGATCAGTTTTTTAGGAATTCAATTTTATCCAACTTTATATGTGTAGTATGGTGGGTAGCAATTTGGGATATGATTGAGCTTCAAACAATAGATAAATCAGAAAGCAATATGCAACAATTAAAATATAAGCAACTATATGATGCAGAAATAATGTTTGCTTTTACAAACAATGATTAATAAAGGGAGTATTAATATGGGAGAATATAAACATATAGCCTCAGTTATAAAAGGATATCATCTAAAAGACCTTTACATATTTTGGCCAATTGGAATTATAGAGGGAGAACTTTTTGCAGAAAATAATGTGTTCATAGGTAAAGATGGTGTTCAATATAATCATTTGAATATGTATGATATTCCAGAAAAAATCAAAAAAAATTTGTATCCACAAGGTAAATATATAGAAGAACCAATGTACTTATCATCTACATCAAATACCAATAGTAATAAAAACTTATATAAGAAAGAACCGGTGGCAACTATAATATCTACGCAAGGCGATGCTGTTTACCATTTAAGACTAAATTGTTCCTATGACGAATTAGGAGAAAACGCTGTCAAGCTTTTATGGAAAATATTGCCCAATGAAGACGAATATCCGAAAACGAAAAGAAAAAGAAACAACAACAAATAAGTATTTTGCAAAGGCATATATAAAGAATAGACTTACTAAAAGTTAATCATTTTTCTATGCATCTTCTAAATATTTATAATTAGGAGATGCAAAAAATCAAAAAAGTATTGCATTTTCATCTTATGTTTGGTAATATTAATTACGTGAATGGCGAAGTAGCTCAGCTGGCTAGAGCGTTCGGTTCATACCCGAAAGGTCGGGGGTTCGATCCCCTCCTTCGCTACCAAGAGGAA
>CACZQK010000089.1 GCA_902783315.1 uncultured Erysipelotrichaceae bacterium
AGATTAAAGTCAAAAAATAAGAAGCAAAATTAATTGCTTCTTTTACACTAGTTTTTTTTAAGTGTCTCCTAAATGGGGTTCACTTCAATCTGCATTGGCTTTTTTAATTTACTATCTTACTGAATCAAATTCGCTAAAATTTCTGAAATCACATCATCGTCTTTTATCGTATTAAAAGATATTTTTTTGCCTTCCACATTCAGTTTTACAAACTTAGTATCAATATCATCATTCAGATTTGTTATTAATGCATAAATACCACTATCTTTTGTTATATAATTAACAACAATATATTCTTTATTGTCATCTGTAACTATCTTTATATCTTTCAAATTTTCCATTATTTTGTTCCACGCTTTAGTCTTAATGTTTTCATTTTTTCCATAATAGGATTTAATCCATCTGTTTGTTCGGAAGTTAATCCTTGATTTTCATTAAAAGGATTTAAAGGACCATTTCCTAAACAGTAGTTTTTTATTATTTCATTTAATTCTTCTTCATATCCAGCATTTTTTGCACATTCCATAACCCACATACCATGAAAATATCTTCTCAAAAAATCAACACCTCTAACGGTTCCAATAACAATAGAAGATCCCATATATAATATTTGTTCAGGAAAAACCAAAATTCCCAATCTAATTTTTTCTGAAAGGCTAAAGTCTGGATTAGAAAAATCGTCCACCCGTTCAAGAAACGCTTTCCCCACTACTGCTAGTTTTGTACGACACAAATCCCCTAAATTATCATGTTCTGAATCTTTAAATAAAAATTGAGCAAACACTCTAAACCCCTGTCTCTTTTTCTTAGCTTTTTCTTGTTCAGCAGGATTCAATGGTACCACAGTACCAGAAATAACTTCCTCCGATTCTTCTGTATTTGTCGGTTTATTTGATATATAGTACAAACTTGCATTCATTATACGTTGAAGATTATGCTTAAACTCATTTCCATTCATTTTTCTTTCCCCCATCTCCATTTGTTTGCCATATTATAGCACAAATTTACTATTTTGTCAAAATTTAACCCTCATCAATTATTAGACCATATATCCAAAAGGATCGCCACCATCTGGTGCAAAACCAACAAAAACATATTCCGCACCATATTTATTTTTAATAACAGTTTCTCCTGGAATATAACTACTTCTGTCTTTAACAGAACCTGTACTAATACTTGAAATATCACTCAAACAATCATGTTCAACAACATTATTTGAAAAATAGCGATTTCCATTAGCAATAACTTCCTTTGCTGCAGATACATATTCATCTCCAGGATATGAATATCCAGAAGTTGAATAGGAAGAAAACCAACCACTATTTTGAACATAATCAACAACATTACTATATTTTGATTGATTTTTTTCATATAAATTGGCCATTAAAGAAAGCTCTAACTTAGCACCTCCCACACTTCCTTGCTCTCTCTTAGCTACATATCCTAAATATGCCAAATCATCATCCGACAAATTATACTTAGTTCCTGCCCCTACAGGCTTAGAAGTATCAATCACATTTCCATTTAATACATTTGAACCTGTAACAGAAATCTGTTGTAACCCACCATTAGCAGAATTATTTTGTAATCCGACAGAAGAATTTGCTGAATTAGACATACTGCTAGCAGTTAACTTAACAGACGAAGCACTTTGTAAGTTTGCTTCAATTTGAACTTTCTTTTCTTCCATTATTTTAGTATATTTATCAATTTCAGTTTTTGCTTGATTCATATCACTTTTAGCTCTACTCATACCAGCAGAGTCATTACAGCTGGCAGCTCGATTATAATAGTCAGTAGCTTTTCCATAATTATCTTGGGCAATTTTCAAATTATCTTTTGCGTTCTTATATTCCAAATATAAATCACAAGCGGTAGCAAATGCATTCATACAGCTTTCTAATGCACTTTTATATTCTGAAACAAATTCTTCTGTTTTTGAAGAAAATGAATCATAAGAAGGGCCTTGCCAAGATCCAGCTAAACTCCCTGTTTCTGAACTATAATTTGATAAACTAGAACTAATAGAACTTAAATCACTATGAACTGTACCACTACTTACCATCCCAAATCACCAACTTTCATAATAACATTGTAACACAATATAAAAAAATTTTAATTAATTATTATCAAATGATTTTCATGTTTACATTTTACAACAAAAAACTCTTATAAAATAAAACCTAGAACCCCAAAGCATAATAGTAAAATTGAGAGAAGTCATAGAAATGATAATGAACAATTTTATACTTATTTAAATTTTAATTCTTTAGATAGCCTAAGAAAACAATTAATTTTAGTTTTGCAAGTTAAGTATATTCCATTCATTCCTTTTATGAATATGAATTAGAGTAAACAATGTTTATCATTGACAAATTGACAAAGTTCATTTCTAAAATAAATCTATAACAAAACAAAAAAAGTAACCATAAACAAGTCACTTTTTGATAAAACTTTGTTTCACATCATTTACAAACATACAGTGCAAATTTTAACCAAGACAAAATATGAAAAATGATTTATTTACACGAATTCTATCTTATTATTTATCATCAAAACAATAGTATTACCTACCTTTATTTTTCCTAACAGCCAATTATTTTCAAAAATATTAACAACTATGGACACTTGTAATTTAAGGCAGCTACTATTATATCTGTATCTTTTATTTTCATATCTTTATTCTACACTATATTATTAAAATAACCTGCTAAGAATAAGAGAATCATACTTATTCATCCCCAAAATCTTTATTAATTTCTTTAGTCTCTTTAATAGTATCTAAATAAAAAGCATATTTAAAACGTATTTTTCCACCATAATAAATATTATGGACATGACAAACTCCTAATTTCTTTAAATCTTCAAAACTAACATTTTTAGAAACCCTAAGCACAATATTAGAAGTAATATTACTTTTAACTTTATTAAACAGTTCCACAGCATTTGGTGTAGTGCTAGAAAGTGAAGAAGAATGAATTTTAGGATTATTCTTATCAACACTCCAATCAGGATCCAATATTGCAACAGAGGCCTTAATTTTTTTTAATAAATTCACATCCAAGGCATCACCTAAAATAAATTCAACTTTTTCGCTTACCCCATATAGCTTAGCATTATAATTAGCCATCTCAATTCTTTTAGGATCTATCTCAATACCGTATACTTTATCTATTTTTTTAGCTAAAACACAAACCGCAATACCAATAGCAGAACAAACTTCAATAGCTGTCTTATAATCTTTTATTAAATCTGCTAAATACTCCACTACAAATTCTGGAGAGCTCATATAATACGCATCTTCATCATATAATATTTCTTTACTGAATTTATTCATCTAACCACCTCGATTATTTATCATATCATATATTTTTGATATTTAATAACATTAAAATATTACCCAAAAAAGTGATAAGCCTTTCGGCCTATCCTCAAGGAATCCGAGTTTTCCACTTTATGGGATATTTGTGACCTGTTAATTTCCCTTATTATTCGCTAATTTTGCACTTGAACACACTCGAGACAACTTGGAAATTTAGTTTTTTCGTATATAAAATCGTATGTATATTGAGTTCATATAAATCTGTTTTGCATACTATCTATTAATAATATTAAATAACGCATTATAAATATCTTCTAATTCTTCTATGCCATCTTCTGCACTAATGTGTCCTTTTTCTTTAACTATTAATGTTTTTGCACCAAGAAGCTCTTTAAACTTTTTTTCTTGTGCTAATGATACAAAATAATCATCATCAGAGAATATACAAGTTATCTTAGGAGCAATACTTTTTATTTTTTTAAAATTTATTGGAGTATTCAGCCAAGGTATTGCTGTATTGTAAGACTCTTCGTCGCTTACAGCTTCAGGTAGAAGATCCAGCCAAGGAGCAACAAATAGTATTCCACCAATCTTCTTCGTATCTTTCATTTCTAAATATCTCATAATTGTTTGACAACCTATGCTATGCCCTACAAAAAATGTATGCTCATCCAATTGATTTACTTGTTTGTCTAGCTCTGAAACCCAAGAATCTATTTTGGGATTTGCTGTATCTGGCATATTAAATCTAAATACTTTATTTTCATTGTCACTAATCTTTTTATCTAACCAAGGATACCAACCATCATCCTTTGTTCCTTCCCAGCAATGAACTACATAAATCTTATTCATAATCTTCCACCATTAATCCAAACGTTTTCACCTGTAATAAAACTAGCATCATCGGATAATAAGAATAAACATAGCTTAGCAGTGTCTTCCGGAGTTGCAAATCTTCCTAACGGGGTTTCTTTCAACTTTTGATCTATTTCTTCTTGTTTCCATCCTCTTAAAGACAAAGGTGTTGGAGTAAATGCAGGGCATATACTATTTGCTCTTATTTTTTTATCAGCATATTCCAAAGCAGTAGCTTTAGTGAAATTAATTATACCAGCAGCCGCGACACAATAAGCAGGTGACTCTGTACAGGGTACTACTCCTAAATGAGAAGAAATATTTACAATTGCTCCATTATTATTCATATTTTCATATGCATACTTTGTGCAAATAACTTTTCCCAGCAAATTAACATCTAAAACTTTTTTAAATTCATCAATATTAAAGTCCTTAATAAAATTATCAATAAATGTTCCTGCATTATTTACAAGATAATCGATTTTACCATATTTTTCTTTTATGGCATTAAACATATTAACAACTTCTTTTTCATTGCTTACATCACATTTAATTATTAATAAATTATCATTATTAAATTCTTTCTCTGTTTCATTCGCTAATGATTCATTGTTATGATAGCAAGTTATTACTATGCAACCTTTATCTAATAATTCTTTAACAATTTCTTTACCTATTCCACTTGTACCACCAGTTACTAATGCAATTTTATTATTCATTTTTTTCTCCCTCTATTAAATTAAAAATAATTAATAAGCTTTTCCTTTACATTTTATATTATATCACAGATTTTCACCCACACCGCACTGAAGAGAGCAAATTTTCACTTTATTTTCAATGAGTTAAACATTGATTATATACGATTTTCATACAAAAAAAATCGTATATAATTCATATGTAAAAGCAATTTTTTGAGAGTTAAATTCTGACGAACCCTTATATTTACTAGGATAAAAAAAGTGACCTAGTCTCACGACTAGGTCTTCAGGGGGTTCGGTTGAATATACTCTAACATTAAATCGTTAGAGATATCGGCGTGATA
>CACZQK010000090.1 GCA_902783315.1 uncultured Erysipelotrichaceae bacterium
GTATTGATTTTTAATACATTTTTTAGTATAATCTTAATCGGTACATTCAAATATCCCACTTGATTGGATCCTGGGAAAATCCAATTTAAGTAGAAGGAGAAAAATTATGACAAGTTATATGCAAAAAAAAGAAACTGTTGAACGTAAATGGTACGTAATCGACGCTGAAGGGAAATCTTTAGGTAGAGTAGCAACTTTAGCTGCTACATACTTAAGAGGAAAAAACAAACCAACTTATACACCACATATTGATTGTGGAGATTATATTATCATTATAAATGCTAGTAAAGTAAACCTAACAGGAAACAAGCTAGAAAATAAAATGTATTATAATCATTCAATGTATACTGGAGGACTAAGAGAAAGATCTGCAAAAATAATGCGCGAGCAATATCCAGAAGAAATGGTAGAAAGAGCTGTAAAAGGTATGCTACCACATAATCGTCTTGGAAGACAAATGTATAAGAAACTATTTGTATATGCAGGAAACGAGCACAAGCAAGAGGCACAAAAGCCAGAAGTGCTTGAAGTAAAGTAGGAGGGTTAAATTATGGCAAAAGAAAAGAAAAACAGATATACTGGAACCGGTAGAAGAAAGACTAGTATCGCAAGAGTTACACTAACACCAGGTAAAGGAAAAATTACTGTTAATGGTAGAGACGTAAGAGAATATTTCCCTTCTGAAATTTGTGTAATGGATTTAATGCAACCATTAGTATTAACAAATACAAATGAAATGTTTGATGTTGATGCAAAAGTAAAAGGTGGAGGATTTCAAGGACAAACAGGAGCAATCCGTTTAGGAATTACAAAAGCTTTATTAGAATATGATAGCACTACACCAGCTGATTCAGATAATAGTTTCCGTAAAGTTCTTAAAGTTGCAGGATTTATCACTAGAGATTCTCGTAAGAAAGAACGTAAGAAACCAGGATTAAAGAAAGCACGTCGTGCACCACAATTCAGCAAGAGATAGAAAACGTTTTTTGGAAAGCCCTAGTTAGGGGCTTTTTTTTATGCCTAAATATAGAAAAAATAGAAAATGATAAAGAAATATGTAAAATCTTACTAAGATATCATTAAAAATATAAAACTAGACAAGCGCGAATGCCATAACTTTAATAATTTATGATATAATAACAATATTAGGTGTTAAAATATGAAAAAATTTTTAAAAGATTGGACAATATTTGAAAAATTACTATTCTGTTTGAGTACAATAATGATACTGATTTTAGGTATATACTCTAAATCGAATTTTCTTACAATATTTGCAGCATTATCAGGGGTAGTTACAGCGTTATTATTATCAAAAGGAAAAAGTGCAGGACAACTTAGTGGTATTGTTAGTTGTACACTATGCCTAATAATATCATTTAAAAATAACTACTATGGTGAAGTGTTAACATATTTATTATTAAAAATACCAATGTACATAATAGGATCATTGTCTTGGATAAAACATAAAAATAAAAAAACAAATACCATATCGGTAAATAGGATAAATAAAAAGGAATGGTTAATAATATCAGGAGTTTCATCATTAGTGTTTGTAGTGATGTATTACTTATTAAAACTATTTAATACCAGTGAATTATTAGTATCCACAATATCTGTTGTTACAGGTTTAATAGCAGCCTATTTATTATTTAGAAGAAGTAAATATGGTTTTATATTTTATGTTGTTGGTGACATAATCTTGATGGCGTTGTGGGGCATTCCAATAGTTAGAGGTAATTTAACACTATTACCAATGCTAATGGAGCCTTTGATAAACGCAATTAATGATTCATATGGTATTTACAATTGGTATAAGTTGGAAAAAATACAAAAGTCTAGTAAAATAGGCTAAAAAAACAAAATGAGAAACTATATGATATAATTTAATTATAGGTGATTAAAATGAAATTTAAAAAAATGAGAGATTATACCCATGAAGAATTTGTCCAATTAATATTAAATTTAAATGAAAAACAAATATTAGAATTAAGTTCAAAATATGGTGGATACCCAGTTTTATTCAGAATGGCACTTGACGATAGAATTAGCCACATACCGTTTATTCAAACGGGAGCAGCCATTATAATTAGAAATGAAAGTGGTCAAATCCTTCTACAAGAAAGAACAGATAGAAATATGTGGGGATTACCTGGTGGTTGCCAAGATTTAGGAGAAGATTTAAGAGTTACAGCAATAAGAGAAGCATATGAAGAAACGGGAATTAAATTAGATCCAAACAAGATAAAGCTAATAGATACATTATCAGGTGAGACTAGAAAAAATAGCTATCCTAATGGAGATATAGTATATAACAATACATCTTTGTATCTAGCAGATGTTTCCATAAAGGATGCTTCAAACTTAAAAGGCGATTCTGAAACAAAGAAATTAAAGTATTTTAATCCAAAAGCGGTTCCTAAAAATATTATGGATGTTGATTTGATTAATTCATATTTAAAATATATAAATAAGGAGGAAATATAATGAAACAAGAATTGGTTAGAATTAATACCACTGATAACATAGAACAACCAGGTATTTTATACACCCCTAATAGTGACACCAAAAGAATAGTCATTCATGTTCATGGGTTAAATGGTAATTTTTATGAAAGTAGATTTTTAGATATCCTTGCCAAAACATATACAAATAATGATTATGCTTTTTTAACTTTTAACAATAGGGGCAGGGACTTTATTGCAGAATTGTTAAAAGGAAATGAGTTTTCTGTTATTGGAGGTTGCTTAGAGAGATTTAAAGATTGTATACTAGATATAGATGGAATAGTAAATTGGGTTAAAGATAAAGGATATAATGAAATAATTCTTGAGGGGCATAGTTATGGTTGCAACAAAGTATTGTATTATTACAACCATAAGAAAAGCAATCTTATTAAAAAAATAGTATTACTTGCCCCATGTGACATACCATCAGAATGTAAAAAGATTTTAACAAAAGAAGAATATGATAAGGCTAAAAATGATTCAACAAGACTAGTACAAGAAGGCAAAGAAAATGAATTAATAGATTTTTCAATTCTCGCAAATGGTAAAATGGCAGCAGGAACATATTATCATGACTTTCTACCAGGAGGAGAAGATGATTTTATTAGATATGTTGATGGAGAAAACAGAAAAAGCAAACTACTTAATAATATAGATATTCCTGTATTAATTGTATTTGGTGACATGGATGAATGTGTTTTAACACAACCCCTAGATATAGTTAAGAAATATCTACTTAATAATCTAAAAAATTGTAGCATTCAAATAATAAAAGGTGCCGATCATGAATATACAGATAAATATAATGAACTAGGTGAAATAATTAAAAATAATATGAAGTAATTTCTTCCTGATAAAAATAACAAAAGAAGGAATCATTACCTATGATTCAATTACAATGGAGATGAGAGATATATGAAAAATGTAATTATTACAGGAGCAGCAAATGGCGTTGGCAAAGCCATTGCTAAAACCTTAAAAGAAGAAAACTTAATCCTAATTGATAGAGATGAAGAACAATTAGTTAAACTAGCTAATGAATTGAATAAGGAGTATTATGTTTGTGATGTTAGTCGTGAAGACAATATCAAAAAAATTATTCATGAACTTGCTACTAAAAATATAGATTGCTTAATTAATTGTGCAGGAATGTGGATATCAGGAGATATGTCAAAACTAGAACAACCTATATTTAGCGATATGAATACTTTAGATAGAATAAAAAATGTAATAGATACTAATGTGTTTGGAACGATTGCTATGATAAAGAGTATTTTTCCAATTATGAAGAAACAAGGATATGGTCAAATTATTAACATTAATTCACAAAGTGGAGTTACATGTGAACCACCTTTTCCAATATATAATGCTACGAAACATAGTACCAATGCTTTTAGAAAAGCCATTCAGGATGATTTAGCAAGAAATAACATAAAAATAACGGATGTATGCCCAGGACTTATTCAAACAGATTTTTATAATAGAGCAAATAATCCTCTTCCAAAAGAGGTTATGGAAACTGGTTTAACTCCAGAAGATGTTGCAAAAACTATAAAATACATATTTGATTTACCTCACAATATAACAATACCAAGTATTGAAATAAGACATATAAAAAATTACTAATACTATTATAAAGTGGTGATAAGAGTGAAAAATGTTTTCGTAATACATAGCTATAATGGTGATACTGCAGAATCATTTGCACCAAGCATTGAAACTTTATGTCAAAATAATAATATAAAGTATTATTTTCCAAGCTTTCCTATTAAAAGTGATGCCAGTTATGAAGGTTGGAAACTAGTATTAAATGACTATAGAGATAAAGGCCTTTTAACTGAAGAATCAATAGTTATAGCACATAGTTTAGGAACACAATTTATACCAAAATATCTAGCTAAAAATAATATTAGGATAAATACATATATTAGTGTTGCTGGATTCATAGGCTATACAGGAAGACCTGATTTAGAGAAAATTGCAAAGGATTTTGCTCCTACAAAAGAAGAATGTGCTAAGTGCAAAGCTTTGATAAATAATATTTATTCAATATATAGTGATAATGATGAGATGAATTCTCTCCAAAAATTAGAACTATATGCTGACTATCTCTCTGCTAAAAAGATTATTATTAAAGGAGGGGGTCACTTTAACCCAAAATCTAAAATAGCTAGAATAGAAAAGTTAAATAAAATTATACTAAGTTAGAAAAAAATATAGTTAACAAGCTATAAAAATGATAGGAGGAGAAATGAAAAACTTATTTGCAAAATATGATAAATGGACTAAAGAATTTATGGAGTCATGGAAAGACTTAGACTGGGAAAGAACATTAAAGACATTAGATAAAGAAGTAAAATATTATGAAAATCCCATTGACCCACCATGCTCTTCATTTACTGAAGTTATTAATTTATGGAATGTAGTTGCTACTAATCAAAAGGATATCGAATATAAATATGAAATAGTATCATTTAATGAAAAAACATGTATTATCAATTGGCAGATGAAAAGAACCATGACGAAAGATAATATAAAACAAGAAATAGACGGAATATTTCAAGTTTCAGTAAATGATAAAGGATTGTGTACATTTTTTAAACAATGGCGATTCACTAAGTAATCATTATTAAAATCAAATTATAAGAGGTGATTATTATAAACATACTAGAAGAATATCTTGATTTTGCCAAGAATATTGCCTATCAAGCAGGAGATATTATAAAAAAGTATTTTGTTGAAGACAAAGGTACTAGCTACAAATATGATCAAACGATAGTAACAAAGGCAGACAAAGAAATAAATAGACTACTAATAGAAAAAGTAAAGAAAAAATATCCAACACACTCAGTAGATGGAGAAGAAGAACAATTTGGGCAAAGTGATTACATGTGGGTATGTGACCCAGTAGATGGTACAGCAATGTATGCTAGAAACATACCAGTAGCAGTTTTTTCACTGGCACTAGTAATAAAAGGGATTCCAACAATTGGTGTTGTCTATGATGCTTTTACGAATAATTTGTACTATGCCATTAAAGGAAAGGGTGCTTATAGAAATAAGCAAAAAATATCTGTTAACAATATAGAACTTGATGATATGAAAAGTGTATCCAATTTTGATATGTGGCCAGAGGCAGAATACAATTTATATGATGCAGTAAAAAAGCTAGGAGAAAAAACATATTTTGTTAGTATTGGAAGTGTTATACGAGCCAGTATGTGTATAGCTAATGGTGATTTTAATTTAGCTATTTATCCAGGAACAAAGCATAGAAACTGTGATATAGCAGCCGTAAAAGTAATAGTTGAAGAAGCAGGAGGAAAAGTTACAGACTTATTTGGTAATGAGCAAAGATATGACTCTGATATAAACGGTGCTATTATAAGTAACTCAATTGTACACGATGAAGTAGTAGAAGTAATAAAAAAATGTATTACTAAATTTTAATGCTATAATAATAAAAAATATTTAGGAGGTTATTATGACTAATCATCATAATACAGTAAAAGGTCAAAATCAGCCCAAGAAACAAAAAACAATCATAAATAAAAGGAATGTATTATTTATGCTTTCTTTAAGTACTTGGGTAGTATATTTTTTGTACGGAATATACATATCTATAGTAGGATATGATACTGGACATTTTTACAAGATTTATGGGATGAATGCTTTTCTACATGCTATGGTAATAAATCTAATTATATTTACAATTATTCCGATATTACCATTTTCATTAATATACATAATATCATACCTCATAAATAGAAGGAAAAAGTATAAGGAGAGATAATATGAAAGTTATATTTAATGAGTCAATGTATGAGGAACTATTATTGATGGGTAAATTACAAGAAGAAGATCAAAAAGAGCAATTTGCAACCGGATATGGTCGTATTATGACAGATAAGAATAAGAATGAAGTTCTTTGTTTAGAGACATTTGAACGCTGGCCAGAATATATCTTGGGTCCAAGAACGGCAGGTTCGATTGAGGAGATTCCACCAGAATCATGGAGTTGGCTTTTAAAAAACATGAAGACAAAAAAGGCTGATTTCGTAATTACAATACATACTCATCCTAGCGGTTATGGCACAAATCGTCCTCTAAATGGCACCGACAAAAAAACTTTTATAGCATGGACTGATTATTTTGCTAACCAGTTTGAAATTCCCAGTATAATTAATATAAATGGTATTTATTCGCAAAATGGTGGTTTAAAATTATATCGGTATGATCTGCAAACAAAAATATTTGAATCTGTTGATGGGTATGTCTCAAAAGCCACTTATAACGAGGTGCCTAAAAAAAGACACAGATAGTATTGTGATATCAAAACTATAAATATAATTAATTAAAATAGATACAAGCTAGTAAAGGAAAAGAAAATGCCAAGTACTAAAGAATATAAAGATTTTGTTTTAGAACAATTAAATACATTAGAAAATATAACTTATAAACCAATGATGGGAGAATATCTCCTTTATTATAATAAAATACTGTTTGGAGGAATCTATGATGACAGATTATTAATAAAAATGACTTCAAATAATAAAAAGTATAATTTTTTAGAAGGAATCCCTTATCCAGGAGCAAAACCAATGTATTTAGTAGATGATTTAGAAGATTATGATTTACTAAAGAAAATAGTAATAGACACTTTTAATGATTTAAAAAACAAATAATAATATATTACAATAAATAAGGAGTAATAGAATGAATGAATATATTAATTTAGATGAAAAAAATATGGATGAAGAACATATTTGTTGTGCAATAGGAGACCCAAAACACCAAGAGGGTGTTGATAAGAAAAAAGAATGGATCAAAAGTAAATTAAAAGAAGGCCATGTATTTCGCAAACTAAATGCTAGAGGTAAAATCTTTATTGAGTATGAGCCCATTGAAACAGCATGGGTGCCTATCAATGGTAAGAATTATGAATATATTTACTGTTTATGGGTTGCTGGAAGCTTTAAAGGAAAAGGTATTGCTAAAGAACTATTAGAATATGCTATCAAAGATGCCAAAGATAAAAAGATGAGTGGTATCTGTACGTTGGTATCTAAGAAAAAGAAACCTTTTATTGGTGAAAAGAAATTCTTTGAACACTATGGATTTAAAGTAGTAGATACAATCAATGACTATGAACTTTTGGCACTCCAATTTGATAATAAAGAAACACCAAAATTTAATGATCCAGCTAGAAAAATGGAAATTGCTAGTCAAGACTTTACTATTTATTATTCCAATGAATGCCCTTATGTTGAATATGAAGTAAAAGAATTATCAAATTATGCTAAAGAAAAAAATATGAAATTAGACTTTATTAAAATAGATTCATTAGAAAAAGCCAAAAATGCTCCTTGTATTTTTAATAACTGGGCTAATTTTTACAAAGGCAAATTTCTTTCAAATACAATTTTAAATGCTAATTCTTTAGAAAAAATATTAAAATAAAGAAATAGCTAAAAAAAATAAGGATTAAAATTAAAGGAGACATAAAATGTATAAAAGATTATTAGGAGAAAAAGTGACTATTGTAGTATCTTCCCGAGGGGACAATTTATTAGAATATATTGGAACAATATCAAATGAAGATGAAAATACAATAGAATTAACTGACGTTGATATATCATATCTTTTACTGAACTTTCAAAAAGGAATATTTGGTAACTCAATGAATCAATACCAACAAAATCTAGAAAAAGTAATTATTAATAAAAGATATATTATTTCTTGTAATAAGTAATAAAAAATGAAATAGTTTAAGGAAAGAAGTCTTTTAAACTACTTCATTTTTTTTAATTGCATAAATTATTATAGGAGGTCAATATGTTTAATATTAATTATTTGAGAAATTTTTTAATTATCTCTATTGCGTTAAGCACAATCACTTGCGCACTAGTTCAAAAAACAAAAATATTTTTTAAAAGCAACAAATATATAACTTTATACTCTTTTATCATAAACATAATAGTTGGAATAATCTTTTGTATAACGTTTACTGATATTTCGTTTCCCAACAATTTATGGATAGGGTTCTTTTCTTTTTTAGGAGCTGATTCCATTTATAAAACATTAGAAGGCAAAATATCTTCTTATAAAGATATCATGAGCGAAAAAACAGTAGCGATATCAACAGATAATATTATAAATAAGGAGGATAAATAATGGAAAAACCAATATTTCCAAGCAACTACATGAGAATCACTCAAGGATATATGGAAGGATCTCACCAAGATAGTTACGCTATTGATAATGCAGATAAAGATGGAGGAATCAGTAATTTATATGCGCCTTTTACTGGTATTATCAAAAAAATATATCCAAATGATGCTAATGAAGTTTGGCTAGAAAGCGAAGAAGTGGTAGAATATCCAGATGGAACAAAAGACTACATGACAATGATGTTTGCCCATGCAAATGATATTCAAAATTTATTTGTGGGGAAACGCCTTCGACAAAAAGAAGTCTTTTATAAAGAAGGAACAAAAGGAAATGCTACAGGTAATCACTGCCACATAGAATGTGGAAGAGGAAAATTTACCGGAAATGGATGGCATAAAAATAAAGCGGGATATTGGAGTATTAATAATAGTAAAAAACCAGAAGAATGCTTATGGATAGATGAAACAATTAATATCTTAGATAATCATAACTATCTATTTAAAAAAATATCCACAGAAGTTGTGGATAAACCAAAAGAACTAGAGAAAGCGCCAATAGAAGAGCAAAAAGAAATAAAAGCACCAGAAAAAGACAATAAAACTTTTATTGCTCCAAAAACAGATTTATATGGAGTTTATCTAAAAGAAAAGCAAAAAATTATTATTGAAGAACTATCCTAGTATAATTTCTAAAACCATCATAAGGGAAAATCCAGATACCAAGAATAGGGCCATAAGTCCTTTTTTCTTATTGGTTTGACTTTCGGGAATTAATTCCATAACCGTAACAAAAATCATTGCTCCAGCAGTAAAACTTAAAACAAAGGGAAGAATTTTTTGAACTTTTAACACAAGTAATGCTCCAATAATAGCAGAAATAGGTTCAACAACCCCACTAGCAGTAGCAAAAAGGAAAGACTTTAAGCGAGAAAGGCCATCCCTCCTTAGCGGCAAACTAATAGCACTTCCTTCAGGAAAGTTTTGGATAGCAATACCAATAGTTAAAGTAATTGCAGACCAAATACTTGTCTTATCACTAGAAAAGGGAATAGAACCAAAAGCCACACCTAAGACAAGGCCTTCTGGAATATTATGCAAAGTAATGGATGAAAATAACATAATGCAACGTCTAAATTTACTAATATTTTTTTTACTATTTTTTGCAAAAAGAGAAAGAATTTTATCTCCGACAAAAAGAGAAAGTGCCCCAGAAACAAATCCTATTAAAACGACAAACCAAACAACAAATTTTAATTTTTCAGCCATCATAATTGCAGGACTTAAAAGTGAAAAATAAGAAGCTGCTAACATAATACCAGCAGAAATAGAAAGCATAGAGTCCATAATGTTTTTACGAACAGATTTAAAAAAGAAAACAGCTGCAGAGCCTAAAGTAGTAACAAAAAAAGTTAGTATTCCTGCTAAAAATGCTTGATAAATTGGATGAAGAGAAATAAATGATTGAATCATGAATATCACCATTATAAAATATGCAGAAATAAAAAGAATGTTAAATAGAAAAAAATAAAAATTAATAAATAATAATTCAAAAGCCTGTTGTAAAAGTTTAGAAAAAAATATATAATATAAAATAGGATTAGAGTAGAGGTGGTTTCTGTGATAGTTAGATTAATAAAGAAAAAAAACATCTATAATTTTACGCTTCCTACTAAAGTAAGTGGAAATTATTGGATTACGGATAATGATTACTTTGGAAACACTAGAAATTTAATTAACGTAGAAGAATTTAATGGTGAGTGGAAGATAAAGAGTGATTTTGAAACCAAAATAATGTCTGGAGAACAAGAAATAGAGTCTGCAATTTTAAAAAATTACAGCCTTTACTTTCTAAAAGTAAATACAGACAATGAATATGTAATTTTATATTGCTCACCATCAGTAGAAGATGAAATTTTAAAATTATATGTAGGAAATCAAAAAGAAATTTTAATTGGAACAGATAATAGAGCTGAAATATATTATAACTATCCACTAGTGTCTAGGCAACAAGCAAGACTAATATATAGTAATGGAATATGGGTTGTTCAGGACTTAAACAGTAAATATGGAACTTATGTTAACAATATGTCTATTAGTACCAAACAATTAGAATATGGAGATATTATTTTTATCATGGGTTTAAAAATAATTGTTATGAAGGATACTTTAATAATAAATAATATTCAAAATTATTTAAAAATTGATGGTGGAGCTTTTCAAACAGTGGGCAATGTTATTCAAAGACAAACAGAGTTTGATAATCCAGATGAAGAAACAGTAGAATTTTACAAAGAAGATGACTATTTTTATAGAGAACCTAGGTTTAAAACAGGAATAGAAGATGCAATTATTACAATAGAACCACCACCAGGAACAGAAGAAGAGGACAAAACTCCAATTATATATACAGTAGGGCCAATGCTTACCATGGCAATGATGTCAATGTCAACGGGATATACCTCTGTGATGGGGGTAATGAATGGAACTATGGATATGAAAGCAGCTCTTCCAACATTGTTAATGTCTGGAGCGATGCTCTCAACAATGCTATTATGGCCAACCCTACAAAGAAAATATCAAAATAAGCAGAGAAGGAAAAGAGAAGCAGAGCGTTTATTGAAATATACAGCATACCTTGAAGAAAAGAAAGAAAAAATTCAGGTAGCAATGAAAATTCAACGACAAATTTTGATTGATAATTATCTTCCACTCTCACAAATAAAAGAAATTATATATCAAAAGAAAAGAAACCTTTGGGAAAGAGAAATTGATCAGGATGACTTCCTAGATTTAAGACTAGGAGTAGGAACTGCAGAACTACAAGGAAAAATTAATATACCAGAAGAACATTTTTCGTTGAAAGATGATGATTTATTAAAAGAAGTATACAAAGTTGGGTCCACCTCAAGAACACTAGAAAATGTTCCAATATCTTTAAACTTTATTCAAAAAAATATTGTAGCAGTCATAGGAACAGGCTCTAACAAAAAAGGATTTATAGATGGGTTGATTCTTCAAATTATCACTTACCATAGTTATGAAGATTTAAAAATTATTGTGTTAACGAATGAACAAAATAAAGGAAACTGGGATTACTTGAAAATAGCCCCACATACATGGAGTGATGATAAAAGTTCTAGGTATTTTGCCACAAATTTAGATGAAGCAAAAGAAATATCACTGGCACTTGAAAGAGAAATGCAATCACGAAAATTTAAAGAAAATAATGACAGAATGGAATTAAGCTCAGTTGATTATCACAAATATAAACCGTACTATTTATTGATTACCGATGATTACAAGCTTGTTAGAGATATTGAACTTGTAAAAGATGTCTGTGAGATGCCAATTAATTATGGATTTAGCTTAATTGTAATTAGCCCTAGATTAGTAAATATTCCAAATGAATGTAAAGCATTTATCAGCATAGGTGATAAGAAGTCAGGGGTCTTTGAAAATGAATTAGTATCTAATAAGCAAAAAGAGTTTGAAGCAGATTTTGACCCTACATTAAATATGCTAGAATGCTGTAAAATAATTGCAAATATACCTATAGATATTGCTAAAGAAAATAGGACTTTACCGACCAGCATATCTTTCTTAGAAATGTATAATGTTGGTATGGTAGAACAATTAAATATTTTAAATAGATGGAAAACAAATGATCCAACAAAAACATTACAAACATCAGTAGGTGTTGATAAGTCACGAGAATTATTCAAACTAGACTTACATGAAAAAGCTCACGGACCACACGGCTTAATTGCTGGTATGACTGGTTCTGGAAAATCAGAATTTATAATAAGCTATATTTTATCTATGGCGATAAACTATCACCCATATGAAGTATCATTCATTTTGATTGACTACAAAGGAGGAGGTTTAACTGGAGCTTTTGAAAACAGGGAAACCGGAGTAAAACTACCCCATTTGGCAGGAACAATAACAAACCTTGATACCGTTGAAATGAACCGTTCTTTAGCATCTATTCAATCAGAATTAAGAAAACGACAAAGGCAATTTAATGAAGCAAGAGATAAATTGAATGAAAGTACTATTGACATATACAAATATCAAAGTTTGTACAGAAGAGGATTAGTAGATAAACCTATATCCCATTTGTTTATTATTTCTGATGAGTTTGCTGAATTAAAAGATCAAAGACCAGAGTTTATGGATCAATTAATATCAACTGCTCGTATTGGACGTTCATTGGGAGTACACCTTATTTTAGCAACTCAAAAACCAAGTGGAGTAGTTAATGATCAAATTTGGTCAAACTCGAAATTTAGAATTTGTTTGAGAGTTCAGGATAAATCTGACAGTATGGATATGATAAAATGTCCAGATGCCGCAGAAATAAAAACAACAGGACGCTTCTTCTTACAAGTTGGTTATAACGAATTATTTGCCATGGGACAAGCTGCTTGGGCAGGAGCTCAATATTATCCAACGGAGAAAAGAAAGAAAAAAGTAGACCAAACAATTAATTTTGTTGATAATGTTGGAACAGTTATCAAATCATTAGATACCAAACCAAAAGATGTAGTGGCACCATCAAAGGGTGAAGAGGTTACTAGCATTATCAAATATATTGTAGAAGAAGCCAAAAAAGAAAATATTTCTGTTCCACAACTATGGCTAGACAGAATACCAGATGTAATATACACCGATAGGTTGAAAGAAAAATATCATTATAAGACTCACAAAAATGTCATTACCCCAATTATTGGTGAATATGATGATCCAGAAAATCAATCTCAAAATGTATTAACGTTGCCATTATCAAAAGAAGGAAACACAATTATATTTGGTTCAGCTGGTAACGGAAAAGAGTTAATGTTATCTAGCATTATTTATTCATGTATTTCAACCCACGATGCTAAAGAAGTAAATTTTTACATTCTAGATTTTGGTGCTGAAACATTAACAATGTTTAAAGATGCTCCTCATGTAGGAGAGGTAATTTTATCATCAGAAGCCGAAAAAATAGATAATTTGTTTAAAATGGTAAATAGAATAGTAGAGGAAAGAAAAAAACTATTTATAGATTATAATGGATCATTCGACTTTTATATTAATCACGGCGGAAAACAAATCCCATTAATAATTGTTATTATCAATAATGTAGAAGCGTTTATTGAATCCTATGAACAATATGAAGACATGCTAGGTCAATTGACAAGAGATTGTCTAAAATATGGTGTTGTATTTATTTTCAGTACTAATGGTCCAAACACAGTACGCTATCGCTTGAGACAAAACTTTAAGCAAAATCTAGTATTACAATTTAATGATCCAATGGACTATTCATCAGTTATTCCAGGAGTACGAAAAAAAGAACCATCAAAAGTATACGGGCGAGGATTAATTTTGCTTGATGGAATTTATGAGTTTCAAACAGCTTATGCTTACGCAGAAGAAAAAATGACTGATTACATTAAAATTATCTGTAAAAAATTAAATGATATTTGCTCATATAAAGCATTAAGAGTACCAATTCTGCCAGAAACAGTTAATCAAGAATTTGTAAGAGATTATCTTGGCTCTATTTCAAGTATTCCATTGGGAGTAGAAAAAGAGACTTTAGAAATAGCTACACTTAATATGCGTGACGAATTTATGTATATAATAACAGGTGATGATGTATCTGCAGAGCCCCAATTTTTTAAAGGTTTAATAAATAGTATATTAACTACAGAAAATACGGAGTGTATCGTATTCGATACAAATAGCATATTAAATGAATTAAAGCAAGAAAGAGTAACCTATAGTATGGATACCTGCTATGAATCAATTGATAAGCTAAACAAGGCATTTGAAGAAAATAATTCAGAGAAAACAACTATATGTTTTATGATGAATATACATGCAATGCTAGAAAAAATAAGCAGTATTGAAAAAGAAAAACTTCTAAAAGTAATAGCAGATAGCAACAAAAAAGGAAACATTAAATTCTTTATTATTGACACAATTGACATGATTAAGAGTTTTAACTTTGAACCATGGTTTAAGGGAAACGTTGATTTTGCAGAAGGAGTTTGGCTTGGAAATGGAATTGGTAATCAATTTACTTTAAAAATAACTACAAACTCTAGAATATTAAGAGCTGAAATAGAACCAGGTTTTGGTTATGTTATCAAAAAGGGAAAAGCTTTCCTTATGAAATTAATATCTGACGAATAGGAGGACCTGCAAATGAATAACAGAAATAAAGTTTTAATACAATTAGAAATCCCCTTAATTGAAAAAAAATATGATTTGTTTATTCCTACTAACAAAAAGGTTGGGACAGTTAAAAGTTTAATAGAAAAAGCTTTGGTAGAATTGACTGATAACGTTTATGTTATAAGTGAAGACACTAATTTTTATAGTAAAGAGCTAGGCACAATTTATGATGTAAACCAAACAGTAAGAGATACTGATTTAAAAAATGGCTCAAGAATAATCTTGTTATAAGGAGAAGAAAAATGTCAGAGTATAATCGATATGTAACGGCAATTAACAAAATCTTTTATAATTTAGAAAAAATGAAAGCTGGCTGGAACTATTTAGACAATTTGAATTATATAGACAGTGTAGAAGAATATAAGCAAATAGTAGCTAGCAAGGCTGATGATTTTAAGCAAGCCAAAGCTTTAACTACAGAAAAGTTAGATGCTGAAATTGATAAGCCAGTAGAGAGCTTGGAGGAATAATAAGATGATAGGAAAACTAACTTATGATCAAATATTGGAAATTTCCAAAGATTTAAGAACACAGGCAGAAATTGTAGGAAAATTGGCAAAAGAAAGGAATATTCAACAGATAGAGGATTTTTCGGCTACAGTAGAGGGTTATTCTAAGTTTTTAGAAAACACTGTACAAATTAATAAAGATGCCGATTTAGCTTTAAAAGATTTAAAAGATCAAATACAATAAGAGCTTTCACGAAGAAAGCTCTTTTACATGTTTAAATAATTTTGTTTTTGGAAAATAATAATTTAAAATAGCATAATAAGGTATTCCATCTTTAGCAAGTTCATTAGCACCAAAAATGCTAAGACCATAAGAGTTCCCTAAACCAATTGTAATAACTCTTAGAAAATCTTTATAAATAATAAAATATATATTATCAGATTTTAAATGAAGTAAAGTTTTAATTTCATTTAATGAATACATCTTATTTTCAAAAATAATTCTTTTACTATTTCTTTTTGAAATAATGGAAATAGTATGTTTCTTTTTGAGAGAAAGTTTAAAAATAGTAGATAATTCATGATAAGAAAAATCGTGAACATTAACATAATTAAAAGAGGCCATATCCCATAAACTTTGAACAGAGGATAAATATGGATATAAAGAATTAGTTATCGTTTTTCCACTATTACAGTAATGAATAAAAGGTAATATATAATTGTTTTCATAGTCTAAAAAAACAGAGTCAACAGCAGAAATAATAGTATTAAGTCTTTTTTTAATATAATCAAAAGAAGAAAAAATAGTTTTATAATATAAGAAAGGTCTATATCTAATAAAATTGTCTTCTGCAACAATGTATTTTTGATCCTCCATCATTTTATAAGCATAGCCACTATAAAGAACACAAATACATTTTAAAACTTCATCGTGAATATCAAAACTAAAATAACAAAATAGAATACTTAATAGATAGTCCCTCAAAGATATTTCGCACAAAGAATCATCCTCCATCTTTATAGAAACCATAAAGTTATCAGTAGAATAAGAAGAACTAAAAGATTGATAAACAGCATTAGAAATATCAATAGACTTCACAATAATTCCATCTACAATCAAATAAATATGACTTCCACGAAAAGGAATATTGTTACTCTGAATAAAATTATTAGTTCTTCGTCTCAAGTCATTTTCATCTTCAAAAGAAAAATCATCAGAAAATTCATATTTCATAGTAAGATATAAGTACAAAATATCTTCTTTTCCATTATTATGAATTTCATAATTATAAAACATAAAATCACCTAATAGTAGTATGAAATAAATGAATAAATATATACAAAAAGAATTAAAATTCAAAATATTTTAATTCTTTTTTCATAGAACAATCAAGTCCAGTAAGATAACTAATATTAGGAAATACTCTTTCTAAATCAATATCTTTTCCATCTAAATAATCAAAACTAGCACAAATAAGAACTTTTGCTTGTTTAATAGATTTAATATACAAATCTGCTAAAGATTCTGTACTAGTTATTCCATAAGAGACAGGGTTTCTCCATAAAGTATGATTAGTATTTAAAAAATTATGTTTATCGTTCAAAGGATAATGATAACTAATAGCTTCAAATCGAAAACAACGTTTGGGAGTGAATGTATCAATAGTTTTATATAAAACTTTTTTTACCCCCCAAGCATCTTTCCTAAAGAGCCTTAAAGCTAGCCTCATCTGTTTTAAGGATTTATAATAAATATGACTCATATTTTTTAATTTAAATGTATTGTAAAAACTATAGTCAATCAAATGATTTAGTTCCTCAGAAAAAGGATAAAGATCAAAAGAATAATTGATAAAATTAAAAGAATAGGGATTTAACTGTAATCGCCTTTTAATCATATCATTATCGAGAAAAACTTCCATCAAATCATGAACATTATTATATTTATACGTACTAGGGTCATTTTTCTTAAAAAAACCAGTTTTATAGATAATATAAGGATGCAAAGTAGAGTCAAGTATAAAATGACATATAACTCCAACTAAGAAAGAATAAACATCATGATCATTTAATTTATTATCACGGACATACTTTAAAAGATTGATAAAAAAATCTTGAGACTTATTCATATGAAAAAAAGAATGAAAATCTCTAATTTTTTTACCAGGAAAAATAGAAAAAAGATTATAAAAAATAAGACTATCCATACTTTGAGAAAACATTTTACAGCGTCTAAAATCTAATTTTTCTTTAATATTTATAGGTAATACATCATAAACATCTTTTGCAAAAAAAGCATGCATAACAGTAGCTGGCATAAAATCCCCCCTAAAATTTACTGTCTAAAATAATTGTATCACATATTTTTTATATTTTTTACCTTTTTATAATAATAGTATGGTATAATTCATAATAGGTGAAAATATATGATAGAAAAACATTTTAAAAATTTGGAAGAGCAAATAGAAATTTTAAAATATAAAGGTATGAAAATTAATGATGAAAAATTTGCAAAAAGAATACTTTTAAGAGAAAATTATTTCTTTTTAAATGGATATAGACACCTATTTTTAATTTCAAATGAAAATAGGCGTTTTAAGGAAGGAACAACATTTGAAGAAATGTATAGTCTATTTCTATTTGATCGATCTTTTAGAAATGTTTTATTCAAGTATTTATTAGTAATAGAAAATAATTTAAAATCAATAATATCATATCAATTGTCTAGGAAATATGGTTATAAGGAAAAAGATTATTTAAAAGAAAAAAACTTTACACCATTGCCAGAAAAACGAGCCCAAATAAATGATTTGCTAAAGAAAATGAAAAGACAAATCCGTGTAAATGGTTCTCAGCATACAGCTACTCAGCACTATGTATCTAATTATGGATATGTCCCACTATGGATATTAGTAAAAGTATTATCATTTGGAATTGTTAGTGAATTATATCAAATATTAAAGGTAGAAGATCAAAAAGAAGTTGCTGCAGTATACAATATTAATAGAGAAGAATTTGCTGTGTATTTGCCAATTTTAGCCAATTACAGGAATTTATGTGCTCATGAGGATATTTTATATGAAAACAAAACTCAAAAAGCCATAGAAGATACAATATATCATCAATTATTAAAAATACCAAAAAAAGATGAAGAATATATTCAAGGAAAATATGACTTATTTGCCCTTGTAATAATTATGAAGCAGCTTCTTCAATTTGAAGAGTTTAAAAACATGACATTGGAATTAGAAAATGTAATTGAAACATTAAATTATAATCTTCATACAATCAAAATAGATGAAGTATTAAAAAGAATGGGCTTCCCTCTAAATTGGAAAAATCTTGCCAATATAGAAAAAGAAGAGTGTGATAATGATGAAAAATAAAACCCAATACAAAGAAATATTTTTAATTATTTCATCTTTTTTAGTTGGTGGTATTACCATGCTTGCTATTGTTAGGTTTACGCCTCTCGTAAGTGAAATGATGAAATATTATGATGGTTATGTCATTACAAAAGGAGGCACTAAAGTTTTAGAAAGAACCTCTTTATCTACATCAGTAAATAAAGTATATGATGCAGTTGTGGTAGTGCAAGGATATATCAATGATAGATTAGATACAACAGGAACGGGCTTTGTTTACAAAGTAGATAACCAATATGGATATATATTAACAAATGAACATGTCATTACAGGGAGTAATAAAGTTAAAGTAATTATGACAACAGATGAAGAAACTAGTGCAGAACTACTTGGAAAAGATGAATATTTAGATTTAGCAGTTCTAAGAATTGATAAAAGTTTCATAAGACAAATTGCTGAAATAGGAAAAAGTGAAGAGATGAATTTAGGCGATATTGTATTTACAGTAGGATCACCACTTGGTTATGACTACCGAGGAAGTGTTACTTCAGGGGTGTTATCTGGAAAAGATAGACTTGTATCTATTTCTGTTTCAGGATCTAATAATAATGATTGGGTAATGAGAGTGTTACAGATAGATGCATCTATTAATCCAGGAAATAGTGGTGGACCTTTATTAAATGTAAATGGAGAAGTAATAGGTGTCTGTTCAATGAAACTAGTAGATGATGATATTGAAGGTATGGGATTTGCTATACCAATTGAATATGCTATGAGCCATGTGGAATCGTTAGAACATAATGAGAAAATAAAATGGCCAATTTTAGGAATTGGGATGACTAACGTAACAGATTCGGCAACTCTAAGCAAAAATAATATTAAAGTACCAAATAACATAAAGGAAGGAGTCGTTATAACAAGTATAAAAGAAGGAACGGGAGCCGCAAAGTCTGATTTAAAAAAAGGAGATATTATCACAAAGATAAATGGTAGAAAAGTAAAGGACAGTGCGTATTTAAGATATGAAATATATCAGCATCAATCTGGAGATGTCATCGAGCTAACGTATATAAGGGATGAAAAAGAAAAAATTGCAAAAGTAACATTAAGCAGTTAAACAAGTAAAAACTGCTTTTTAATTTGTAAAAGCAAAAAGTCGAAAGTTGGTAATAATTGACATTTATATTCTTTTAAGATAAAATTAAAAAGTAAAGTAGTAGAATATGACATATCTTTACGACCAAAGAATAAAAGAAGAGGAGGTGGATATATGAAGGGAAATAAAAAAGTTTTAGCATTGTCCATCCTAGTTCTATTATTAGCTGTAACTTTTACAACGTATGCAATGTATAGATCTAGTGCAGAAGGTGACGGATCAGTTGATGCGGCAGCTTGGGTTGTTAAAATCAAATCAGAAGATATTGACGAAGCAAACTTTGATTTTGATGCTGGTGATATTACTTGGACTTCATTAACTGGATATAATGATACCATCGCTCCAGGATCTGAAGGATATATCGAAATTCCTGTTGATGCTGATGGATCAGAAGTTGATGTAATTCTTACAGCAACATTAGATGTTACTCATTTGCCAGCTGGTATGACCGCTACAGTTCAGGGTGGTAATTCACAAACGATTAACTATTCAGCAACTGCAGGAGCAATGGAAACGAAAGTTAGAATTAACATATCTTGGTCTGGAGCTGAATCAGATACTGATGAAAAAGATGGAACAGATTTAGCTGTATCAGATACAACACTTTCATTACCAGTTACTTTAACTGCTAAGCAATCACTAGTTAATCATGCTTCATAAAAAAGCGTTAAAAATAAAAACAAAGAATAATTTCAATTATTCTTTCATTTAAAATTTATAAATATTTGTAAACTTTAAATGAAAGAATAGTTTTAAGGAAGTGAAAAAATGCCTAAACAAAGAAAGGATAATAAAAAGGACTTAGTAATAAAAATAATATTAATAATTATAATTATTCTTTTGCTATTACATAACTGTTCATTAATTAAGAAAAGAGGCAAGAAAGAAACCGGAAACATCAATATCATTGATATTACTTGTAACAATAATAAATGCCAAGAATTTTCAGGAGATATACCAATTGATTGTTTAGAAGATGAAAACAATAGTAAATGTCTAGTTCCTGATTTTGTAGGAAAAACAAAAAAAGATATTTTAAGATGGCTTAGTTCAATATCAAACACAATAGAAATGGAGATTAGAACAGTAGAAGATTCAAATTATAAAGATGGAACAGTTTTAGAACAGTCTGTTTCAGGAATAAGTACAAAGGACTTACTGTCAAATAAAACAAAGCTAATAATTACAATTGTCAATAATGGTTCGTTAGTTGACTGTGAAAAAAATAGTAAGAGTAGTAAATGCATCTTACCAAACTTTATTGGTGAGACAAGAGGTAATGTAGAAAATTGGTTAAATGGTATTATCAATAATGTAAAAGTAAAATATGTTTATGTTGAGTCTAATAAAAAAGCAGGAACAATAATCAATCAGTCAATTAATAGTGGAACATCAATTAAAGATATAGCTGATAAAGATGAAACAATTATTTTTTATATATCAAAAGGAGCAAAAAAAACTCCACCTACAAACTCTACCAATAATAATGATCAAGGAGGCAGCCATGTCCCAGATGATCAAACACCAGATGAAGAAGAATTAGATGATGATTTTTATGTTAGTGATAAAAATATAGTAAAATGGCAAGACGAAACAGATTTAAAAATCTTTACAGATTCAGTATATGAAAAAAGCGGAAAAATTGCTCCAGAAAGTTCTAATACATACAAATTTGTTGTTAATAATGGAACACAATATAATTTAAAATACAAGATATCATTTACAGAAACAAATCAATATAACATAAATATGAAATATAAGTTAAAAAAAGGAGATACATATTTAATAGATCATTACGTATCATATGATCAATTAAATGTTGAAAATATGACTTTAAATAGTCAAAGTTCTGATACCTATTATCTTGAATGGAAGTGGGTAGGAGATAATGATGATAATGATACTCAAATTGGTAAAAATGCCAAAAACAATAATATTAAATATGGTTTGAAAATTAATATAGAGGCAGAAAGCAAATAATGGAAAAGTTATTAAAAATAGTATCTAATAGTATCTTTATTACAGGAATAGCTGTGCTATCAATATATTTTGCTTTAAGACTATTAGGAATAGCAGAAATATATAAAGTAAAGACTGGTTCTATGGAAGAAGGTATTCATGCAGGAGATTATATATTAATTTATAAGAAAAAAGATTATAAATTAGGTGAGATTGTTACATATAGAAAAGATGGATATCATGTAACACATAGAATTATCAAAAAAAACAAAAAGAAATTTATAACAAAAGGTGATGCTAACAACATAGAAGATGAAGAAATAGAATTAAAAAGCATTGTTGGAAAAGTTATTTATAGTGGAGGAATATTAAATTTCTTAATTGATTATAAATATGCTATAAGCAGTGGATTATTAGGACTATATTTGTTAAGCTGTTATTTTGTGAAAGAAGAAAAAATAATGGAAGAATAAAATAAGCGAAAGGAGTATTAGTATGAAAAAAAACGTAGGAAAATTACTATTATTAATTATTGCCATATCAATGATTTTTTATACGGTACATACTTTCGCAATGTTTAGAAAAACGTCATTAGGGACTGGAACTCTTGATACAGCAACATGGAATGTAACTCGTAGTCAAAGTCAAAGTGGAGATTCGATTGATATTTATCCAGGAGGAGCAACGGACAATTATATATTAATCGTTCAAAGTAACTCAGAGGTTGATGTAACATACAAAATAATAATAAGCAATCTACCATCTGGAGTAGAAGTCGATTTAGATAATAGTGGCCATTACTATATACCAACAGATGGAACACTAACGATACAAACAGCTAATACTGTTATTAATTACAATGATGACATTAAAACAAAAACTCATACATTGACGTTTAGAGCAACATCTGGAGCAAGCTTAGTAGCAGAGCAAGAAATAGATATTGATGTAGAATTTAAGCAAAAAATATAAATAAAAATAGAAAAGGAAAGTGAGGAGTAGAAATATGGATTTAAAGAAACATAAAAAAATACTTGTTCTTATAGTAACAATGTTCATTTTCTATGCCATCACAAATGGTGCATTTTCTATATATAGAGAAATAAAAGGGGATTCAATTGATTTAAGAATTTTAGATCCAAGTGGAATGGTTACAGTAAACTTTGATGCTAATGGTGGAACTATTGCTTCAGAAGATGCATCAAGAAGTGTACAAACAGGAACGGCAGTTGGTCAATTACCAACTCCAACTATGACAAATAATAACTTTCTTGGATGGTTTACTGATTCACAAGAAGGAACACAAATAACTGCTGATACAATAGTAACAGGAACAACTGTTACTTATTATGCCCATTGGGCAAAAATTGTGTGTAAAAAAGCCACAACAGGAACATTACACACAGAGACATGTGATACCGGAGGTAGCTGTCTTAATGACATGATGGGCTATCACCTTGGGGATACTATAACGTATGGTACTGTACCAGGAGAAAACAGCCCATTAGTAGGAGATGCCTATGATTGTGATGTAAATGATGATGAAACATGGGATCCATTAACGGAAAGATTCTATTATATAAGAAGTTTTGGTGGAACTTCTCAAGTTGAAAATTCAGCATTAGTACATTTTACTAGTTTTGATGAGACTGGCCAAATGGATTCTTCAAAAGCTAGAGGCAGTTATGCATATGATACAGCTATAAATTATCTGCCGACAGCAGCCGATTGGGATAATCCAGCACTTATTGAAATGAGTGGGAATATTACTAGATTTATTAAAAAAGATGATTTAACCGCAGCTTGTGGAGGACTAACTGATGCTCATTTGAAAAACTGCCAGTTTTTCTTAGAAACATCAAGATTCCAATCTAGTGAATTGGGAAGAGCAGGAATATGGATTGAAAATGAAAATTTAAGTTATCATAGAATTCATACTCAAAGTCTTTATATTTATCATTCTGCTGTTGTAACAAGTGAAAATACTGCCAGACCAGTTATTGAAATTCCATCTAATACCATTGAAGAATTTATAACGCCTCAAAGTTATACTATAACATTTGATCCAGGAGATGGTACTTTAGAAGACCCAGCTACAGCAACAAGAGAAGTGTACGGTGGAGCAACGCTTGGAACATTACCAACTGCAACCTATGCGCAACATACCTTCCTTGGCTGGTTTACAGATCCAAGTGCAGGGACAGAAATAACAAATCAAACAGTAGCAACAGGGAATGATACTTATTATGCTCATTGGATAGAAAATATAGCAATAACATTTGATGCTAATGGTGGAACAGTAAGCCCAGTTTCAAGAGAAATTGTACCGGGAGATGCTATTGGTGAGTTACCTATTCCTGAATATATTGGGCATGAGTTTGCTGGTTGGTTTACGGATCCTGATAACGGAACAGCAGTACATCCAACTACTACTTTTAATACAACTACCACAATCTATGCTCATTGGGAACGAAATCCATTA
>CACZQK010000091.1 GCA_902783315.1 uncultured Erysipelotrichaceae bacterium
TTATGTTTATTTAGGTGTTACTTATAATACTTATGTGAATCAAAAAGATGCTTTTTCTGAAGATTTTCATTTTGTATGTATTCAGGACTTTTCTCATATTTATGATATTTATAAAAAAATTGAAAATATTGAGAAAGAGGGAGTTTTTGATTATTTAGTTCTTTCTGATTATAAGTATAAAGATAGAGAATATTTACTTAATTATGAAGGAAAGGCTTTAAAAATATTACTTTTTGAGGAGGATTAAGATGGAGACTTATTTTCGTTTTTTATTTGAATTTATGTCCGTTTTTTTTAATGGTATTGGGATTATGGTTACTGGAATTTTAAATGGACTTATTCAAGTTTTTAATATCCAAGATTATTTATCTATTATTAGTCTTTATCAAAAAGAGTTTTCTAGTGGGGAATGGGTATTAGCAATATTAGCAATTATTGTAATGATTATTATATTAGGATTAATTATTTTATCGATTGTCTTTTTAGTACGTAAATATATTCGATTTCGAAAAACAGTAGTAGAACAAGAATCCATGCTAAAAGAGATTGGAATGTTAAATAATAAAGTTGCTGATTTGGTGCAGGAAAAAGAAAAGATACTTGCAATGAAAGTGTCTCAATTAGGATTAAAACCAGGGGAAGAAGCTATAATTGAAGAAGAAACTATCAGTGATAGTGAAAAAGAAAAAAATAGTGAAGATGGAATTATTGATGATGATCCAAATGCTCGTTTTTCTAAATTACATTCTATTGACGTTCAATTTAAAGATTATAAGATTCAGAACTATGGAAATAGTTTTACATTAGAAGAATTGGTAGAAGAATTTCGTAATTTTGCTGCTTCTAAATTAAAACTTTATTATACAACTAATATGATAAGACTATTTATTTCTGGATTATCCGCAACAAAATTAGTTATTCTACAAGGTATTTCTGGTACAGGTAAAACTTCTCTTGCTTATGCTTGGGGTAAATTTATTAAGAATGATGCAATTATAGCTTCTGTTCAACCATCGTGGAGAGATCGTACTGAATTATTTGGTTACTTTAACGAATTTACAAAGAAGTTTAATGAAACTGATGTCTTAAAAGGAATGTACTTAGCAGGTTATACAGATGATGTTTATGTTACGGTACTAGACGAAATGAATATTGCCCGTGTTGAATACTATTTCGCAGAAATGTTATCAATTCTAGAAATGCCTTCAAGAGATGAGTGGATTATTGAATTAGTACCTAGTTCTTGGGATAATGATCCTATTAAACTTCAAGGTGGTAAATTAAAAATACCTGGTAACATGTGGTATATTGGTACAATTAATAATGATGATTCAACTTTTGCTGTAACGGACAAAGTATATGACCGTGCTATGCCAATTGATATTAATGATAAAGGGCAAGTCTTTGAGCCAGTTGATACTGATGCTATGAATATTAATAGTTCTTATTTAGAAGGATTATTTACTGAGGCTAAGAAAAACAATCCGCTAACTGCTGAGATGGAACAAAAAATCAGTGATATGGATGATTATGTTATTCAACATTTCCGTATTGCTTTTGGTAATCGTATTGTTAAGCAGATGAGAGATTTTGTTGCAACATATGTTGCATGTGGTGGCACAGAAGTTGATGGGGTAGATTATTATATAGCCAGAAAAATACTTCGTAAATTTGAACAATTAAACTTAGCTTATATTCGAGATGATATTGCCCCATTTATTGAATTTTTGGATAAGAGTTTTGGTAAACAAAATTTTAATGAATGTAAAGAGTATTTGTTAAGACTTAAGAAAATGATTTAATAGGAGAGATTAATATGAATAATGATGAGGAATTTGATAGAAATGAGACTTTTATTAGTAATTTAAATTCTACATTATTTATTAAAAGGGATTATGATTTAAAGGAGTTTAATTACGAATGGTTAGATAAAATTGAAGAAGTCTTACCATATCTTGATAACATATTACGTAATCCTAAAAGATTTATTGTTAATGATGAAGAAATCGTTAAAGTTGAATTAGCACGAAAAGTAACTGTAGAATCCGTTATTCATTTGACACAACATACTAATTTGATACAGAAGATTGAAGATAACGGGGATGTTAAGCCATCTAAAATATTAAACATTAATAAAGATGAGAGCTTAGATACATATGAGAACCGTTTTATTTATACTTTGTTAAATAATTTACGTAATTTTTTTGAAAAAAGAACATCAGAAACTTCTGGAACTTCCTATTGCCAAGATAAAAATAAACTTCAATATGTTGCAAATACAAGTGTTTTTGGGGAAGAGTTAAAGATTTCTTTAGATTTAAGTGATGTTTCTAAAAAAGTTCAAGAAGGTAGTGGAAATAAAGATAATCTTTCCTTTGATGAGAGAATTCAAAAAGCAAAAATGCAAATAAATGGTTTTTTTGGAACTGAACTGATGATTACTTTATCAAGATTACATGTTTCGCCTGTTCGTAGTCCTATTCGAAAAACAAACGTTATTTTAAAAAATCCAAATTTTAGGAAGGCTGAGGAATTATGGAATTATATTCAGTCATTTGAAAGTAAAGATAAAAAAGAAAAAGAAAAACGTGATTTCTTTGATAAAGGTGTTTTAAAAAATGAATATGATCAAGCCTTTTTGATGGCTTTTATTGCCAATAAAAACTATATTAATAGCAGTGATAGAGCTAATGAAAGTTCTGTTATTAATCAAATGATACAGCGTTTAGTAGATAATTTGTTGGATACAGATCCTAATATTACTGAAGATAAATTGCAAGATATTTTTAATAAGCAAATTAAATCTATTAAAGCTAAAAATAAAGAAAGAGAAGAGAGCATTTATAGTATTTTTAAAGATCGTTTAGTACGTGAAAATAATAAAATAAATGAACTGTTGGCTTTGTTTAAAGAGGGTGTTTTAGAATAATGAAAGTTTTTAATAATAAGATTTTTAAAATTATTTATATGACAATTAAAATTTGCTTTATTTTGATGATTGTTTTATATTTATCATTTATTATACTTCAACGTTTATCTGGTAATAAAAGTATTTTTGGATATCGCTTATTTACTGTTGCTACTGGTTCAATGGCTGGAGTATATGATATTAATGATGTTATTATTGTAAAAGACTGTGATACAAAAAGTTTAACGATTGGTGATGACATAGCATATCAAGGAATAAGAGGAGATTTGCAAGGGAAATTAGTTACGCATAGAATTATTAAAAAGGAAGAAAAATCTGATGGAAAGTATATTTATACAACAAAGGGTGTTGCTTCTCAAGTGGAGGATCCCAGTATTGATGAGGCACAAATACTGGGAAAAGTGGTAGGAATTTTACCCATTATTTCAACAATTAACCATGTTGTAAAAAGTCAAGCTGGCTTTTTCTTACTTATTTTTATTCCTTTGGTATTAGTGATTGTTTTAGAGGTGTTGCAGACAATTACAGATATCAAAATAGAAAAGAATGAAATAAGAAAAATAGAAAAGAATGAAGAACAAGAATAATTATAGGAATTTGTATGAAGAAGAAACAAATAA
>CACZQK010000092.1 GCA_902783315.1 uncultured Erysipelotrichaceae bacterium
CAGCGCAAAATGAGGAAAATAATGAATTTACGGATGAATCTCCAGTGCAAAATGAGGAAAATAATGAATTTACGGATGAATCTCCAGTGCAAAATGAGGAAGTTGCAGTGAATTCTCCAACTGAAGTTCAAGAAGTGACTGCTGATAGTGGTAATACAGTTGATGTTGGGGATAGTATTGTTGATGGAAACGACAATGTTGAAGAGGAGCAAGGCCAACAGGAATCAGTTGTAGAGACGACTGATAGTTTTGAACAAAACAATGATGAGTCTTCTTCTGAAAATGAAATATTACAAGAAAATACTGAAAATGATGTTGTTGAACAATCTATAGATTTTTCAGAGAATGGTGATTTGTTTAATAGTGAGGAATTAAATCAAGAAAATTCAACAGAAGAAGTTGATGATTTTACAGATTCTATGGAAGAAGAATGGAAACCTGATGATGAGATGAGTAAAGAGAATGGTGATTTTGAAGATGATAGTGTTAATTTTCACGAAATAGAAGCAGATACTATTGATTATGATGATTTTAGTAATCCTTTATATGATTCTCATATTAGTTCTACAAATGAAACAATTATGGATGATCTTGCTAAATCTATGTCTGGTTTGTTGAAGCAAAATAGAAATTTAAAAGAAACACTTGTTAATTATGAAAAGAAGTTAAATGTATATCAACATAGGATGAGGATTTTAGAACAAAAAAATATTAGTCTTTCAACAAAGTATCATCGATTGGAGTCAAGCTTAAATAGTTTAGAAGAAAAAGTTCGCGCACAAGCTCAGGTTATCGAATCTCAGACACGTGAATTAAAAGGTCTAAGACCACAAGGAAGTTTGTATAAGTTATTGGAAGATGCTCATACTATTTTGGAAGAAGATAACTATTAAATAAAAATATAAATCAGCTAGAATTAGTTGATTTTTTGTTTTGTATTGATTTATTTTGTGTTAAAATAGTAGTGAAATTCAGATGAGGAGAGATTCTTATGTTAGAAATAAAAAAAATGAGTTGCTCTATTATTGATAGTGATATAAATATATTAAAAGATTTTTCTTTAAAAATAAAAGATGGAGAAACTCATGTTATTATGGGTCCTAATGGAGTAGGAAAAAGTACTTTGTCAAAGGTTATTATGGGTTATTATAAATATCAAGTTACTGATGGTGATATTTTAGTTGATGGAGAAAGTATTTTAAACGATAGTGTAGATGTGAGAGCTAAAAAAGGTATTTTTTTATGTATGCAAGATCCAACTGTTATTGAAGGTGTTAGTAATAGTGAGTTTTTAAGAACCGCTAGAGCTTCTATTATAGGCGAAAAAGTAAATTTGTATACGTTTATTAAAGATATGGAAAATGCTATGAAAGCTGTTTGTTTAAATGAGTCGATGTTACATCGCTCTTTAAATCAAGGTTTTAGTGGTGGAGAAAAAAAGAAAAATGAAATTCTCCAAATGAAAATTTTAAAACCAAAATATATTATTTTAGATGAATTAGATTCTGGGCTTGATGTTGATAGTTTAAGAACTGTTTGTGAAAATATTAACCAATATATGAATGAAAATAAAGATGCTTCTTTGCTTATTATTACGCATTATCCTCGTATTTTAGAATATCTTAAGCCTGATTATGTTCATATTTTAAAAGATGGTAAAATACAAAAAAGTGGAGGCTTAGAACTGGCTTTAGATGTGGAAAAAAATGGCTATACTGGTATTAATGTAATAGCTGGAGATGGTGTTTGTGAATAAAGTATTATATATAGTAGATAATAATGAGAAGAAAGATTATCAATATGACATTTTAGAAGATACTATTATTTATCATTTTTCTATTAATAGTAGTAGTAATATAGAGGTTCATTTATGTCATGAAAATGTTACTTTGTATTATTACTATAATAACATTAACTATGATAATAATTCTTTTAATATAAAGGTATTTCATGATAAGAATCATACCCATAGTGAACTCTTTAATCATGGAGTTAATGTTTCTAATAAAAAATTAGATTATCATGTAGAAGGTATTGTTCTAAAAAGTAGTAGTGGTTGTATTTGTAATCAAGAAAATCAGATTATTAATATGAAAGATGGGAAGAGTACAATTTTACCAGTCCTTTTAATTGATAACTTTGATGTTGATAGTAATCATGGAGCATATATTGGTAAATTTAGTGATGAAAAGCTTTTTTATATCATGAGTAGAGGTGTTTCAAGAGATGAGGCTTATCAATTACTATTAAATGGTTTTTTAATTAATAGTGATAGTATTGAACGCTCTCAAATTGATTTGTTCTTGAAAGAAATAAAAAAAATATAGGAGGTGACTAAAGTGAATAGAGAAGATTTTCCTATTTTGCAACAAAATATTGTTTATTTTGATAATGCTGCAACTACATTGAAACCGAAAAAAGTTATCGATTCTATGGACGAATACTATTTAAGGCACACTTCTAATATCCATAGAGGGGATTACAATTTTGCTATTCAAACGAATAAGTTATATGACCATGTTCGAAATATTGTTTCTAAATTTGTTAATTGTGATTCTTCTGAAGTTATTTACACAAGTGGGGCTACGATGTCTATTAATATGGTTGTATTTGGTTATATGAAAAATCATTTAAAAAAAGGCAATGAAATTCTTATTAGTAAAGCTGAACATGCTTCTAATATCCTTCCTTGGATGAAGCTATGTGAGGAAGTTGGAACTATATTGAAATATGTTCCTTTGAATGAGAACTATGAGCTTACATTGGATTCTATAAAAAAATGTGTGACTTCAAAAACTAGAGTTATTAGTCTAGCTCATGTTACGAATGTTTTAGGTGATGTTCGAGATATTCAAGCAATTGGAGAGTTTGCTAGAGAAAATAATATCTTATTTCATGTAGATGGAGCACAGAGTGTTCCACATATGCCGGTCGATTTTAAAAAGTCATGTATTGATTTTTTGAGTTTTTCTGGTCATAAAATGTGTGGTCCTACAGGAGTTGGTATTTTAGTTGGGAGATATGATCTCTTAACAGAAATGGATCCTGTTTTTTACGGAGGAGGAATGAATTCTTCTTTTGAAAGTGATTTAACTTATGAATTAAAAGCTGTTCCTGTTAAATTTGAAGCAGGAACCCCACCGATTGCGGAAGTAATTGGACTTGGAGAAGCTATTAATTATCTAATGAAAATTGGAATGGATAAAATTCATGATTATGAAGTAAAATTGAAAAAGTATTTGATATCTAAATTAAAAGATATCCCTAATTTAATTCTTTATAATGAAGATATGAATAGCGGTATTTTAGCTTTTAATATTGATGGTGTTTTTGCCCAAGACACATCTGTTTATTTAAATCATTATAATATTTGTGTTCGCGCAGGAAATCATTGTGCTAAATTATTAAAAGATGCAATGAATATTCGAAATACAGTACGTGTTAGTATGTATTTTTATAATAATTATGAAGATATTGATCGATTTGTAGACGCATTAAAAAATAGTAAAGATATTTTTAATGTTGTTTTGTAGGAGGATGATGTATGGACAGTAATATGCGTAGAGAAATTATCCTTGATAATTATCAAGAACCTGTGAATCGTGGATTGATAGGAGATGAAAGTTATTTAAAAGTTAATACAAATAGTGAAAGTTGTATCGACAATTTGGATTTTATGGTTAAAATTGAGGATAATGTTATAAAAGATATTCGATTTGATGGTGAGGCCTGTGCTATTAGTACTTCAGCTACATCTATTATGATTCAAAAATTAATTGGAAAGACAGTTGATGAAGTTAAAAATATATTAGAAAATTATAGAAATATGATTTATGAAAAGTCTTATGATAAAGAACTTCTTGGAGAATTAGTTGTTTATGATGAAATAAGTAAACAACCAAATAGAGTTAATTGTGCTTTATTGCCGGCTGTTGCTGTTGAAAGGATATTGGAAAAGTTAAAGTAATGTTTATTTTTCTATGGTAAGAGGTGATCAGGATGGAAGTTATTGGAATTAATGAAGAAAATGTAGAAACCATCTCCAATATAAAGAATGAGGATAAATGGATTAAAGATTATCGTATTGATAGTTATCATAAATTTGAAAAATTGAATATGCCTTCTTTCGGTCCAGAAATTGATTTGGATTTTTCAAAGATTATTTATTATAAAAATAATGAGAAAGACAAAGTAATTCAAGATGATTGGAATAATGTTTTAAAGCCTATTGTAGATGAATTAGATTCTGTAGGTGTTCGTGAGGCAGAAGTTCATATGGGAGGGATGGGTGTCCAATATGAAAGTGAAGTTATTTATCATTCGATGTTAAAAGAAATAGAAGAAAAGAAAGTAATTTTTACTTCTATTGAAAATGCAATGAAGAAGTATCCTGATCTTGTGAAAAAATATTTTGGTAAAATTGTTCATAATAACGAAAATAAATTTGCGGCTTTAAATGGAGCGGTATTTTCTGGTGGTAGTTTTATTTATGTTCCTCCTAATACAAAATTAGATCGTCCGTTACAAAGCTATTTTCGTATTAATAGTCGTAATATGGGACAGTTTGAAAGAACTTTAATTATTGTAGATGAGAATAGTGATTTACACTATATTGAAGGATGCACAGCTCCAACTTATAGTGAAAGTAGTTTACATGCAGCGGTTGTGGAAATTTATGTTGGAAAGAAGGCTAAATGTCGATATTCTACAGTACAAAATTGGGCTAATAATGTTTATAATTTGGTAACTAAAAGAGCTTTAGTAGATGATGGTGGTATCATGGAATGGATTGATGGTAATATTGGAAGTAAAGTTACTATGAAATATCCTTGTTGTGTTTTAAAAGGGGATAATTCTAAAGGAACCTGTATCACTATTAGTGTTGCTGGAAGTGGACAAATTCAAGATACTGGGGCTCGAATGATTCATATTGGAAAAAATACTACTAGTAATATTGTTTCAAAAAGTATTGCTAGAAATGGTGGTAATGCTACTTATCGAGGTAAGGCTTTTATTGGTGTAAGTGCAAAGAATAGCATGTCATCAGTCAAATGTGACACTTTAATACTAGATGAAAAATCGAAAAGTGATACGGTCCCAGTTAATCAATGTTTTAATTATAGTAGTAGTATTGAGCATGAAGCTACGGTTTCTAAGATAAGTGAAGATAATTTGTTTTATATGATGAGTCGGGGCATTTCAAAAGAGAGGGCAATGGATTTAATTATCTTAGGTTTTATTGAAAAATTTAGAGAAGAACTTCCTATGGAATATGCGGTTGAATTAAATCAATTAATAAAGAGAAATTTTTAAGAAACTTTCTATAGAGTTTCTTTTTTTTGCTGAAATTTAAAAATTCCTTTAGAAGAAAATTAAAATCCTATTTCTTTTCTTGTTAATTCTTAAAAAATAGTAATTTGATTCTTTATTTAAAATAATATAATATACCCTCCGAAAGGAGGTGATTTATGCTTAATCAAATTATTCTTGTTGGAAGACTTACACGTGATATTACTGTTCATAAATCAGATAAAGGAAACAAAGTTGCAACAATTTCTTTAGCTATTCCTAGAAGTTTTAAAAATAGTGATGGGGTTTATGATACAGATTTTATTGATTGTGTAGCTTTTGATAATATTGCAGATAATACGAGTGAATATTGTAGCAAAGGAGATATTGTTGGAGTAAAGGGGCGAGTTCAATCTAGAGTAGTGGAAAAAGAAGATAAAAAGGAATATATTATGGACATTATATGTGAAAAAATTACATTTCTATCTAGTA
>CACZQK010000093.1 GCA_902783315.1 uncultured Erysipelotrichaceae bacterium
AAATTGGATTTTCCCAGGATCCAATCAAGTGGGATATTTGAATGTACCGATTAAGATTATACTAAAAAATGTATTAAAAATCAATACTTTCTACTAATTCTATAATTTTTTTTTTGCTTTTTTAATATTTTACATCTACAAGATATAATCCTTCTGCTGGTGCTGTTTTTCCTGATTTTGTACGATCTTTGCTTTCCAATATTTTTTCCACAGTTTCTGGGGATATTTTTTCTTGGCCTACTCTTAATAGTATTCCTACCATATTTCTTACTTGATATCTAAGAAATCCATCTCCTTGAAAAGTAATAATTATTTTTTCTTTTTCCTTTTTTATGGATACTTTAGTGATTGTTCTAATACAATTTTCTTTTTCTTTATTATCTGTTGCAAAAGCTCTAAAATCATGTTGTCCTTTAAAATATTCAATTGCTTTTTTCATTTCTTCCACATTTAATGAATAATTATATTGAAAAACATAATTTCTTTCTAGAGGATTATATTCCCCTGTATTTATGATATATTTATATGTTTTTCGCTTTACTTGATATCTAGCATGAAAATTATCATCTACTACTTTTGTCTCTATTATATGAATATCATTCGGTAAGTTGCTATTTAAAGCTCTTTTTAACTTAACTTCTGTTATTTTCACATCTATATCAGCGTGTCCATATTGAGCTACTGCATGAACTCCTTTATCTGTTCTTCCTGTGGCGATAATAGCTGTTTTTTTATTATTATTTACTTTTGTTAGGGCTTCTTCTAGCTTTTCTTGAATGGTTTCCTTTTCTTTTTGAGTTTGAAATCCATAGTAAGCTGAACCATCATAAGAAAACTTTATTAAATATCTCATATTCCTCTCCTTATACGTGTTTATATATATCTTTAATAATATCTCTTACATCTTTATGATAATCTATTTTAGCATTCTTTTTTGTTCTTGCTAAAAAAGTAAAATCTATAATTTCTGGTATTTCTATGGAATTCTTTTTTAAATAATCATTCTTTTTAAATATCTCTAATGTTTTTCCTTCTGTTATTATTTTATTGTTTTTTATAATAATTATATGATTTGTATATTTATATAAAGTGTTTGTATCATTACTTATAAGTATAATGGTTTTGTTATATTGATCTTTCATTTTTTGAATTAGTAACCATATTTTCTTTTCTTTTTCTTTATCATAGTTTATAAATGGGGCTACCATTACAATTATATTAGGATTTGATAATAAAGCTAAAGCTAACTCTATTTGTTTTTTTTCTGAAGACGATAGGCTTTTGATGTCTCTATTTACATAGTCATAATTTAGTCCTACTATTTTTAAAGAATCTTTCACCTTTTTGCTTGGATCTTTTAAGCTTAATTCTTTTGTTCTTATTTCATAGTACATTGCTTCGTACACTTTCATTTTTTCAACATAAGAGTTCATTTTTTCTGGAATAATTACTATCTTTTTTTCATTGGCATTTATATCTTTTTTAAAATTAATGATCTCTAATACTTTGTTTTTATCATTTGTATAAATGCCGGTAATTTCTTTTGAATTTACTGTAAAACTTAAATGATCATTCTTTACCTTATAAGTTTGTTGATTTATTTCCATAGATTTTCTACCATCCTATTCTTATTTAGTTCAATTTCTTTTATTAGACCATAATCTCTTAGTTTTACAGATAAATCTATCATGAATGGTAAATTTAATCCTAATTTATTTATCCTATTATCATTTTGTAATACGTCTATAGGTTTTCCTTCTAAAGCTATACTCTTATTTCCTATTATATATAAATAATCCGCTACTAGACTTTCTTCTAAGTGAACTGTTGTAATAACAATTGTTAATTCTTGATCTTTTTGAAATTTCTTTAAAAATTCAAGTATTTCTTTTGTTTCTTTTTCTGTAAGATACATTCGTAGATTATCTATTAATAAGATTTTTGGTTTTTTCGCCAAAGTAATAGCAATTTGTGATAAAATTATTTCTTTTGCAGTTAAATTATTTGTTTTTTTATGAATAATTTTTTTAATTTTTAGTCCTTTTATGATATTATCTAGTTCTTCTTTATTTTTGTTATAATATAGTAGTTCTTCTTCTATCGTTGATTCTTCGTAGGTAATTTCTAAAGGGATAACGGATTGTACTAATTTTGAATAATCCTCTATTCTATATTTATTTATTTCTTTATTATCAATAATTATTATATTAGAGGTAATTATTTCTCTATTTAGAATCCTTATCAATAAAGTTTTTCCACAATCATTTGCTCCTGAAATTACTGTTATTTTGTTTTTTAAAATGGAGAGTGTTAAATTTTTATATAAATTTTCATAACAAAAATTCTTCAATGTTATCATTGGTAACATATTTTAACCTCCCTATCATTAATACATTAAAAGCCAACTATTTGCTGGCTTTCTTTTTTTGAATTCGATAAACTGTTCTTAATAAGAATTTATCAGATAAAAATCTTCCTAAAAATCTTGATACTTTCATTTTTATTCCTGGAATAATTAACATTTTTTCTTTAAACATCTTATCAATTGCATATTTAGCAACATAAGAACTTTTTAAAGGTTTTACCGAAAACCGAACTCCTGCAACATTGTTAAAGTTTGTATCCACTGGTCCTGGACATAATACCGAAACATGGACCTTATTTTTTTTCTTTCTTTCTTCATAATAGAGTGCTTCTGTTAACTGATAGACATATGATTTAGTTGCGTAATATGTACTCATTAGTGGTCCTGGTTGGAAAGCCGCTGATGATGAAACGTTTAGTATATATGTGTCTGTATCTCTCTTTTCCATATCTTTAACAATATATTTTGTTAAGATGTGTACTGCTTTTATATTAGTATTTATTAATTCTAAGTCTTTATTTATATCTGTATCCGTCAAATATCCAAAATCTCCTAAGCCGGCATTGTTAATTAGAATATCGATATTTTCTTTTTTTGCAACTACATATAATTCTTTTACCCTCTGTTCATTTGAAAGATCAGCTACTATTATTGTTACTTTAGTTGGTAATTGTTCTTGTATTTCTTCTAACTTTTCCCTGTTTCGCGCTACTAATATTAGTTCATACTTCTTAGTTGCTAGATATCTTGCAATATCTAGTCCTATCCCTGAGGATGCCCCTGTAATTAGTGCTTTCATGCAATCACCACTTTCATTTTTATTATACCAAATTAAAATAATCTTTTCTACAAAAAGACATTATTTTTCAGATTCATTATATTCTCAGCAATTAGTATAAAAAATAAAAACCCCTTTAAAAGTTGAGGTTTTTATTCTTACTTTATTCTGCAGAGTTTTTCTTAGATGATTTCTTTTTTGGTTTCTTTTCTTCTTCTGGTTTTGTTTCTTCTACCAATTTTAAAATAACCATTAGGGCATCGTCTCCACGTCTTTCCCCTAATTTTAAAATTTGTGTATATCCACCATTACGGTTTTTATAACGTACTGCTAAATCATTGAATATTTTTTCTACTATCTTTTTGTCATTATGTAAAAAAGCTAATGCCTTACGACGAGAAATTAAATCTCCTCTTTTACCGTATGTAATCATTTTGTCAACAAATTTACGAACTTCTTTTGCTCTTGTTTCTGTAGTAGTTATATTTTCATTGTCGATAATTTGTTTTGTTAAAGTTGCTAACATACTTCTTCTATGTTTATTGTCTCTACCTAATTTTCTGTATGCCATAATATTTCCTCCTTATCTTAATCATCATCACGTAATATTAAACCTAAATCTCTAATTTTATCTAATACTTCTTTTAACGATTTTTTACCTAAATTACGAATTTTCATCATATCAGATTCACTCTTGTTAACAAGATCTTGTAAGGTGTGAATTCCTGCTCTCTTTAAGCAGTTATATGCTCTTACTGAGAAATCTAAGTCTTCTATTGAGGTTTCTAATGCTTTTACCTTTGGATCTTCTGTTTTTTCAATCATCATACCACTGACATCAGCAATAGCGGATAAATCTGTTACGATTTCCAAATGTTCAATTAAGATGCGAGAAGCTAAAGCAATTGCTTCTTCTGGCTTGATAGAGCCATTGGTCCAAACATCCATAATTAACTTGTCATAACTTTCATCCTGCCCAACACGTGCGTTTCCTACTTCATATGAAACTCGCTCGATTGGAGAATATAATGAATCAATTGCAATTTCCCCAGTCTGTTTTATATCATAAATCTTTTTGTTTTCTTCACTTCTTACATATCCACGACCATTTGTAATCGTCATTTCCATATTAAATGAAGTTCCTTTTGATAATGTACAAATTACTTTATCTGTATTAATTACTTCGATATCTGCATCATGTTCTATATCAGCAGCTGTTACTTCTCCCTCTTTGTTTGTATTAATATATACTTTCTTCGTTTCATTTGAGTGATTCTTAAATACTATTCCTTTTAAATTTAAAATGATAGTTGTTACATCTTCATATACTCCATCAATTGTTTGAAATTCATGAAGAACACCGTTAATTTTAATACTACTGATGGCGCTTCCAGGAAGAGATGATAGCATAACTCTTCTTAAAGCGTTTCCAATAGTAGTACCAAAACCTCTTTCTAATGGTTCTAATTCAAATCTTCCATAAAAATTACTTTCTATTGAATCTGTTATTTTATAAATTGGCTTTTCAAATTGTAACATGAAACTAACCTCCCTTTACTTTTTCACGAACTATTTTCTTTTTTTATCCACAAAGTATGTTTCCACTATCCTCTTGGACGTTTTGGTGGACGACAACCATTATGTGGAATTGGTGTAACATCCACAATTGATGTTACTTCTAGTCCTGCAGTTTGTAATGAGCGAATTGCAGTTTCACGACCTGGACCTAAACCTTTAACGCGAACTTCAAC
>CACZQK010000094.1 GCA_902783315.1 uncultured Erysipelotrichaceae bacterium
AAAATAATAAAGTCCCTAAAAACTGGGACTTTATCTATAAAATTAAGATTTTTACTACTTATGGGAACTTCTAATTTAATTCAATAGCAATTGATAGCTTATTATTTTAAAGAGTAAATGAATTTATTTTAATTTGTATTTAAAAGTTGTATTTTACTATTTAACTAACCACAGTTGATAGCTAAAATCTTTTTATAAATTTATAACGTTCTTATTTTATTGTATTCCTTTTTTTTATTTGCTATAATTTAGATAGTAGGAGGTACATATATGTTAGAAATTATTTTAGGAATTGTTGTTTTTATTTTTCTTGTCCTAACAATATGTGTTATTTATAATAATAAATTCCAACTTGCTATTATTAAAATTGATAAAGCTGAAGAAGACATTGATTTATATTTACAAAAAAAGAAAGAGCTTTTAAATCGTACAAGGCCTATTATTAAGAAAGAATTAAAATTAAAAAAATTTATGGATTCTATTGATGAAATATCTGAAAGTTGTAATAATTTTGAAACTCATGATTCTTTAAAGAAAAATTATAACGAATTATTTAAAACTTTAGATGAAAATGAAAAACTACTAAAAAGTGATTCTTTAATTACTATTTTAGAAGAATTAAACTCTAATGAAGAAAATATTATTGGTGCAATAAAATTTTATAATGATACAGTTGTTGAATATAATCAATTAGTTGTGTCTTTTCCTTCTAAAATCGTTGCTATTTTTAAAAGATATCATAAGAAGGAATTTTATAATAATGAGAAAAGAGAAATTTTTGAAATATTAAATAATAATTAGGAGAAGATATATGAATTTTATACATTATATAAAAGAGCATGCTAAAAAGGATAAAAAGAAAATTATTCTTCCAGAAACAATGGATATTCGCGTAATTGAAGCTGCTGATAAAATATTAAAGGAAAATATTGCTGATTTAATATTAATTGGGAAAGAACAAGATATTGTTCGGATTTCAAAAGGCTATGATATTTCAAAAGCTACTATTATTGATCCCTTTTCTTCTGATTTAACAGAGACATTAATTCAAGAATTTATTAATCTTAGAAAACATAAAGGAATGACTTATGAAGATGCAAAGAAGTTATTATTAGAAGATTATATGTATTATGCTTGCATGTTAGTTAAGATGGGATATGCTAATGGGGTTGTTTCTGGGGCTTGCCATTCTTCTTCTAATACTTTGAGACCTGCTTTGCAGATTATTAAAGCTGCTCCTAATAGTTCTTTTGTTTCGGCTTTCTTTTTAATGTTTGTTCCTGATTGTAAATATGGAGAAAATGGTGTTTTTTTATTTGCTGATGCTGGATTAAAACAAAATCCTTGTAGTGAGGAATTGGCAGTTATTTCAGGAACTAGTGCAGATAGTTTTCAGTTTTTAGTAGGAAAGGAACCTAGAGTAGCCTTACTTTCTCATTCTACTAAAGGTAGTGCTCAACATGAAGATGTAGATAAGGTTGTTAAAGCTGTTTCTTTGGCAAAGAAAAAGTATCCACAATATAAAATTGATGGTGAATTTCAGTTAGATGCTGCCATTATTCCAGAGGTTGCCAAAATTAAGGCTCCAGATAGTCCTATAGCTGGAACTGCAAACGTCTTAATCTTTCCTGATTTAGATGCCGGTAATATTGGATATAAATTAGTTGAAAGACTTGCTAAAGCAGAAGCTTATGGTCCAATTACTCAAGGTATTGCTTCTCCTATTAATGATTTAAGTCGAGGTTGTTCTTCAGATGATATTGTTGGGGTTGTTGCAATTACTGCTGTTCAAGCTCAAAGCAAAAAATAAAATCCACAGTTTTTGTGGATTTTTTATATTACCTTTAAAACTACATGAAAGATAAAGTCTAGAAGCATGGGTATTCCAATTATTAATGTTATTAATAATTTTTGATTATCCTTTAGCTTGATTAAGATTTTTTCTAATAATGGTTGAATTGTATATAAAAGGACTGTTCCCCCAATAGCAAAATTACGGGAGGCATCCCAATTTACTCTAGCATTAATATTTAAGAAATCTTTTGTATAGTCCCAAAGTAATTTTCCTGTTAATTTATCAATTGCAAAATGGGATATATATTCTATCCCAGTCGTAATTATCCAAATTAGTAAAAATACTAAGATAAGTGTTATATCGGTATTCTTTATTCTTTCAGATTTCGTTTTTATTATAAATAAATTTACTATGATAAGTGCTACTACATTTATTATTATCAAAAGTAAACCATAGTTTTTTAAATAGTCTACAACATTTAAAATCTTTGTAGTTGTTGTATATTCTATAATTGTAGTATAGATAAAAGTAATAATTGTAATTAACGATAGGCTATTATATATCTTATTGTGCACGGGATGTTTTTTTTTCATAAATTTTTCCAAGAGCAGTAAAAGGATTAATACTCCAAAACCATATATTGGTAAAAATGGCCCAATTAATACTCCTCTATTAACCCATTTAAATGGTGGCACTACATATCTTAACCATAATACTTCATATAACCAGCCTATAAATGCATAAACACAGAATATTATGTAATATTTTGTGAAAATTCCTTGAAATTTTTTCATCATTCTATTCTCCAATCAATTTCTTTTATATTATTTTTCTTTAAAAACTCATTTGCTCTTGAGAAAGGTTTGCTTCCAAAAAAACCATTTCGAGCTGAAAATGGAGAAGGATGAGAAGATTCAATAATAAGGTGCTTATGATTAGTAATTAAATTTTTTTTCTTTCTAGCATAAGATCCCCATAAAATGAAAACCACAGGTTTTTCCTTTTTATTTATAATTTTTATAATGTTATCGGTAAATTCTTCCCAGCCTTTATCTTTGTGAGACGTTGGTTTATGTTCTTCTACAGTTAGCACTGCATTTAATAGTAAGACTCCTTGTTGTGCCCATGGTTTTAATGAATTATGTTTTGGAATTTGTATTCCTAAGTCATTTTTTAGTTCTTTAAAAATGTTTTGTAATGACGGAGGCTTTAGTACTTCGTTTTTTACAGAAAAAGATAGGCCCTCAGCTTGATTAGGCCCATGATAGGGATCTTGGCCTAGAATAACCACTTTACAATTATCAAAATCTGTGTAACGAAATGCATTAAATATTTCATTTTGTTTTGGATAAATTGTTTTATTTTTATATTCTTCCTTTATGAATTCTAGTAATTTTTTAAAATATTCTTTTTGATATTCTTCTTTTAATAAAATATCCCATTTATTTCCTATCATACAAACCTCCTATTTATGATAACTTTCATTATTATTTATTTTATAAGATCTGTAAATTTGTTCTAGAAGAATTACTCGAAATAATTGATGTGGGAATGTCATTTTAGAAAATGACAAATGCATTTTTGACATTTTTTTAATTTCTTCTGACAATCCATAGCTGCCTCCTATAATAAAAACAATATTACTATTCTCTATTTGAATTGTTCGTAATTTTTCAGCAAATTCTACTGAGGTATATTCTTTTGCTTCTATTTCCAAAGTAATTATATAATCTCGATCTGAAATATGTTTTAAAATCTTTTCTTTTTCTTTTTCGATAGCTTTTGTTTTTTCCACAAATCCTTCATCTTTTACTTCTATTATTTCAAGATTTGTATATTTTCTTAATCTCTTCTTATATTCTTCTATTGCTTCTTTTATGTATTTTTCTTTTATATAGCCTACTGTTATTATTTTTATCATTTTTTACCTTCTTTTTTATACTTCTATTAACGGGCTTTCTTCGTATTGATCAGCAGTACTTATTATTATTTCTTCTGGAATATTTTGCTTTTTCATAGCTTCTAGAGCTTTTTCTTTGGTATTATTTGTTTCACTTAAATGGGCTAATATAATTTTTCTGGTATTTGGTCCTACTATTTTTTTTAAATATCTTGCGGTTGTATTATTTGATAAATGACCTTTATCACTAATAACTCTTTCTTTTAAAAATCTTGGATATGGTCCATCCATTAGCATTACTTCATCATGATTGCTTTCTATGATATACATATCTTTTCCAATCATTTTAGAAAGATATTTACGATTTATATAGCCTGTATCTGTGACATACACTAGACTTTTTCCATTATATTCTATAATAAAGCCTACTGATGATGGAGCATCATGTGAAGTATGTATTAATTCTATTTTTACATCATTAATTGTGTCTTGGTCTTCTAAGAAGATACATTTTTGATATGGAACAATTTCTTTTAAGCTTTCATACATTTCTTTTGGGATATATACAGGAATATTGGTATGCTTTACTAAGGAACTTAAACCTTTAATGTGATCTTTATGACAATGGGTTATTAGAATTCCTGAAAAAATTGAAAAAGAAAGAGAATTTTCTTCTAAACTTCTTTTTAAAGTTAAATAAGAAATTCCCATATCTATAATCAAATTGGTTTGTTCACATAATACAATTGAGCAATTTCCCTTTGAACCACTTGCTAAAATTTTTATTTTCATTTTAATAGAAACTCATAGCGTTTAACGCTCTTCCTCCTCCATATGGTGGCCCTGTCCAGATAGCAAAGTGTAAGTGTACACCTGATGCAAAACCTGTTTGTCCCATACCACCAATTGGTTGTCCTCTTTGAACTCTATCTCCTTGCTTTACATATGTACATCCACTACAAAGATGAGCATACATCGTATAATATCCATTATCATGTTTAATTGTGATATATTGTCCATTATCGTATTTATAACTAACTGTTACAACTGTTCCTGATTCAGCTGCAAAAATATTTGATCCATATCCACATCCGGCAATATCTGTTCCATCGTGTAAAACTCCCCAACGCCATCCAAATGGTGAAGATACTGTTGAGCATGTTGCTGGCCAACCAAACATTCCTTTGCTGATAACTGGATCTCCATATCCTCCACTCCATCCAGATGAAGAACGCGGTTGCTCTTTTGTCCCTTTTACAACAACTTCTTCTACTGGAACTTTTAATACTTCTGTTAAAGAATCAATTCCTACAACAGATACTGTTTCACCATTTACTTTTTGAATCTTTTGAGTTACTCTATTTAGACCCTTTTCTCCAGCTTGTTTTACTACAGAATAATTTGTGTATTGGTTTGGATCTTCTTCTGTTTTTGTTGCATAGTTTTGTTCTTCATCTTTTACAATATGATCTTCCTCTACAACACTTATTTGTGGCTTTAAAATTCCTAGAGTAACGACTTGTCCTGGGGATAATAAGCTTTTTTCATCTTGCAATTGTGGATTTGCTATTAAAAATTCTTCAATAGAAATCTTATTATTAAAAGCAACATCACTAATAGTATCTCCTTCCTGGATGGTATATGTTGCTTGTGCAGCTGTTGTTCCAAATAATAAATATTTACTTAAGTCTTCTACACTTTCATATATATTAGCATTTACTGGAATTTTAGACTTTTTAATAGTTATTTTATTTTTTAAATATATTTTCTCGATTATGACACCTGTATCAATTATTTCTTTTTGAGTTTTATTGGCATAGTTATCATATGCTTCTGATGAGATAAAAGATTTAGCTGTTTTTTCTACTGATTCTGTAAAAACTGCTTTTTCTAGAACATAAATTTTTTGAGTTGTTCCTTTTACAACTTTTCCTTCAGCATTTTTCGTATCTAACCCTTTAATTTTTATTATGTATCCATTAATTGTAAAGGGGGATATATCTTTTATTTCTTCATAAATTTCTTGATTTGACTTAATATTATCTTCAAAAGTAATTTCTTTTATAATATCTAAATCTTCTGGAGTATAAACTTTATCAACGTTATATTTTTTCTTTATTTCTTCTTCTTTTTTATCAATATAATTTTCAAATTCAGATTTTGATTTTATTAATCCCAAAGTTTTTCCTTTTAGATAGACTCTATATGCTGTTTTAGGTTTTCCTGAAAAATTTGTAAAACCTGTTGTAAAAAATAAAGATACCATAAGTGATAATATAATTATTCCTTTACATTTTTTATTCACTGAGATTCCCCTCCGTATTTCTTTCTTTTCTTAAATTTAAAAACGTTGATGTGTTTTTTTTGAATAATAATTCTATAGTTGCTGTTGGTCCATTTCTGTGTTTTCCAATAATTAATTCACTAATACTGTTATTATCTTCTGTTCTAGCTTCTTTATTATAGTAATCATCTCTATATAAAAACATTACAATATCAGCATCTTGTTCAATAGATCCAGACTCTCTTAAATCGCTCATTAATGGTCTTTTATCTTCTCTTGCTTCTACACCTCTGGAAAGTTGAGACAAAGCAATAACTGGAACTCCTAATTCCATTGCTAAAGTTTTTAAACTTCTTGAAATATCAGATACTTCTTGTTGACGATTGGAGCCATAATTTTTTCCTCCTGAAATTAATTGTAGATAATCAATCAATATTAATCCAAGTCCTTTTTCGCTGCTTGCTAATCTTCTACATTTTGCCCTAATTTCGCCTATTGTTATTCCTGGGGTATCATCTATCACTAAGTTAGTATTTGATAATTGGGAAACTGCTTCATTTATTCTTTTCCAATCTTGATTTAGCAAATTTCCAGTTCTTAATTTAAATCCATCTAATTGACCTAGTGATGATAAAATACGCATTGCTAATTGTTCGGCACTCATTTCTAAATTGAATAAAGCAACGGCTTTGTCTTGATTCATTGCAACGTGTGTAGCCAAATTTAAGGCAAAAGCTGTTTTTCCCATTGCTGGTCTAGCGGCTATAATTATAAATTCGTTTGGATGAAGTCCTGTCGTTAAACGATCAAAATCATACCACCCTGTTGGTAGCCCTGTTATTTCTCCTTTGTTTTCTGATAATCTTTCCAAGTCAGACTGAGTTTTTATTAAAATATCTTTGATACTTCTAAATTCACTTGATTTTCTATTTTTGACAATATTTAATATTTTCTTTTCAGAATTATCTAATATTTCATTTACTGTTTCATCCGTTCTATATCCTTCACTAGCTATTTCTTCGGCTGTTGATATTAAATTTCTAAGTAAATATGTTTCTTCTACATTTTTTATGTAAAAATCAATATTACTTGCTGTTGGTACATAGTTTAGTATCTCTGTTAAATATTCAACTCCACCAACTTCATTTAGTTCACTTTTCTTTTTTAAGTAGCTTGTTACAGTCGTGATATCAATTGGAGTTTTTTCTTCTACTAGTGAAATCATGGCAGAAAATATTTTACCATTTTTTTCATTATAAAACGTTTCTGGGGTTAGGGTCTCTGATGCTTTTTGAAGTGCATATTTTGATAGAAAACAAGCTCCTAATACGGATTCTTCGGCTTCTATATTATTTGGTAATACTCTTGTTGGCATATATTATCACCTCATTTTATTACATGTACTTTTATTGTAGCATAAACATTTGAATATAATTCAATATCAACATTATGAAAACCTAAAGAACTAATGGGGTTCGCTATTTTAATCATACTTTTGTCTATTTTATAGTTCTTTTTTTCTAAAGCTTCTTTTATTTGTTTTACACTGATACTTCCAAAAACTTTATCTCCAGCTCCTGTTCTTACTTTAAATTCGAATGTTTCTTTTTCTAATTTTGTTTTTTGAGCAAGAGCTTCTTTTTGCTTTATTCCTGCCTCTTGTTCCTTCTTTTTTATTTCATTATTTAATTTTGTTAAATTTTCTTTATTTTTTATAACAGCATAGCCATTTTTTATTAAATAATTCTGAGCATAACCATCTTTTACTTTTTTTATTTGTCCCTTTTTACCTTGATTTTTCAAATCTTTAATAAAAATTACTTCCATATTACTCACCTATTTCTTTTATGATTTTTTTCAATTCTTGTTCTACTTTGCTAATTGTTGTATTTTCAAAAGATGCAGCGCCTCCTACTGAATCTCCTCCACCACCTAATTTTTCTAAAACTTTTAAAATATCATAAGACCCTAGACTTCTAGCGCTTAGTCCAATCAAATCTTTTCCTATTTTTCCGATAACAAATGATGCTTCTATATTGTTGAAAAATAATAAAGTATCCGCTACTTTTGCTAAGTCTTCTCGGCGATATTGAGTATTAGGAGTTGCTTTAGTAAAAGCTATATTGCCATTAATTGTTTCTATATCTGATAATAATTTTTGTCTTTCGGTATATTCTTCTATATTTTGTTTTAATAAATATTGAACTTTTTTTGCACTTGCCCCTAATAATGTTAAATAATACGATGTATAAAATGTTTCTGCTGAAGTATTCAAAGTATAGTTATTCGTATCTAAGACAATTCCTGCTAGTAAAATTGTTGCATAATAAGAATCTATTTCTACTTCATAGTGTTCTATTAAATTTGTAATCATTTCACAAGTACTTGAAGTTTTCTTATCATTAATTATAATGGCATTTTTTATTGTTGTTTTTCCTAGTTCATGATGATCTATTATTAATTTGTTTTCTATTTTTTTTAAAGCTTTTTCACTTTGAACAAGATCTTTTTTATTTGTATCTAATATGATTAGTAAATTTTTATTATCTTTTTCAAATTTGTATTCATCTATATCTTCACTTCTTATAATATCTATACAACCATCTAATTCTCTTAATATCTTTTCTACTCCAGGTTCATGTTCTTTATCATCAATTATAATATAGCTTTTTTTTCTTTTTCTTTTTAGAATTTGATTCATTCCAATGCAACTTCCTAGTGCATCTAAATCTAAATTTTTATGGGCCATTAAGAATATTATCTTATTTTTTCTAATAGCACGATTTATTTTATTTCGTTCTTTGATTATATTCATAATACCTCCTATAAAATTCTCTTTTTATTATATAATAAATACAATTTTTTGTCTAATAATTCAATAAAAAAAGATTCATTGCGAATCTCTATTATCTTGAATAAGGCATTAATGCTATAGCACGTGCTCTTTTTATTTGGGTAGAAATATATCTTTGATGTTTTGCACAGTTTCCTGTTACACGTCTTGGAACAATTTTACCTTTTTCATTTGTATATCTTTTTAATGTTTCTGGGTCTTTATAATCTACTGTTTTTCCAGTACACATTGCACATACTTTTTTCTTTCTACGATTAAATTCTGCCATGCTTTTCCTCCTTTTACTAGAATGGTAATTCATCATCACTAATTTCAATATTTGCACCAAAATCGGCAAATGGGTTACTATCCAAATCAGTTCCTTTTGGTTCTTGGTTATCTCCAAAATCATATGGACTTGGCTCTACATTATTGTTTGTAGAACTATTCATATTATTAGAATTATTTGAAGAGTTCTTTGATCCTAAAAATTCAACATTATCTGCCACTACCTCTGTAACATACCTTTTTTGACCATTATTATCGTCATAAGATCTTGTTTGAATTCTTCCATCTATTGCTACCTGGCTTCCTTGTGTTAAATAATTTTTTACATTTTCTGCTTGCTTTCTCCATACAACAATATTAATAAAATCTGCTTCTCTTTCTCCTTGTTGATTTGAGAATGTTCTATTAACTGCTAGGGAAAATGTTGCTACTGGAGTGTTATTTCCAGTATATCTTAGTTCAGGATCTCTAGTTAATCTTCCTATTAAAAAAACTTTATTCATATTATACCCTCTTTTTTATTAATCTTCTACTTTTACAATTAAGTGACGAAGTAAGTTTTCGTTAATTCTAGCAACACGATTAAATTCTTCTTCAGCTTCTTTGCTTGCTTCTACTATAAATAAATAATAGTATCCTGTATTAAATTTTTTAATTTCATATGCAAGTTCTTTTTGCCCCATAGATTTTTCCTCTAAAATCTTAGCTTTAGCTCCTGTTAATACCTTTTTCATAGTTTCAGCTGTTTTCTTAATTTCAGCTTCCTCCATATCTGGTCTAACAATGAACATAATTTCATACTTATTCATTTTTTACACCTCCTTTTGGACATTTAGGCTATTTATAAAATAGCAAGGAGTATTTAAAATACTCGAACGTATTATAACAAATATATTGGATTGATGCAAGTAATCAAAATAAAAATATTACTTTAAAGAGTAAATGCAATTTATTTTAATTTATATTTAAAAGTTGCATTTAGTCTAATATTATTTTTTAATATACCTTAAT
>CACZQK010000095.1 GCA_902783315.1 uncultured Erysipelotrichaceae bacterium
CTGCATAGAAACATGTAATATTATACTATAATCAGACTTAATTCCGTTATTTAATTAAAAACGGACATCCAAATAAAAATTAACGATTTTTGTAGAAAAATAATATATATGTTGAAAAATTTATTTGTTTCATATATAATTTTTTTAAGGATAGGAGTAGAGAATTATGGATAAATTTTTTAAAAATGATATAAAATTTGTGGTCGGTAGCATTTTAGTATTTACTTTTGGAATTTTTTTAGGGTGTCAGTTTAATTATGGAACGGTATTATCTATTCAGGGACGTTTATTTAACGGCTCTAGGGAGGCAACAAGTTCCAATGCAACAAATGCTAATGCAACAAATTCAAATGCAACTAATTCCAATGCAACTAGTTCTAATGCAACCAGTTCCAATGCAACAAATTCAAATGCGTCGAGTGCAAATGCTAGTGTGACGGATAATATCATATATTTACGAAATTTTGCATTAGATAGTACTTCTGTGAAACAAGGTGATAGAGTCAATGTTATTCTTGCTACTAGTGGTGCTTGTAATTCAGCCGCATCTATTGTATTTAGAAGTGCAAATGGTGTAACATTTACAGCACAAATTCAAAATATTACAAATAATCCTTATATTATTGTGCCAAATTCGGCTGTAGCTACTACATATTCTGTTACTGATGTATTATTGGTAGGTAGAAATAGTAATCATACTACTTTTACAAAGCAATATAGTATTTCTGGTGCTAATAGTTATGCTTTTAATAGTAATTTGACTGTTATTGCAAAAACATCAACTGAAGAGGCTAATGAAAATAAAGTTGTTTTGAATAGTCTTTCATTAGAAAGTGCTTCTGCTAAAATTGGTGATAAGGTATATCTTAATGTTAATACTAGTGAAAAATTAGATAGCTTAAAATTGATTTTTACGTCTGATGATTTAAAAACATTTGCTGTTTATACTAAGGATTTAACAACATCTAAACCTTATATTGAAATACCATCTTCAGTAGTTGCTGGTAAATATTCTTTGACTGATGCTATTTTGTTTACTTCAAAAGATTCTACTGTTTATAGTAAAACTGGAGGAAATGATACTTTAAAATTTGATTTTAATTCTACATTAGAAATTCTTGATGGTGATGGAAAAGAATTTATATATAATAATGAAGATGTTAATTCTTTAGTATTAGTTAAATTATATGATGCACCTGCTGGATCTGTTATTATTATAAATGCTGATTCAAATACATTAATAAATCAAGAATTATTTAATGCAATAAAAGGAAAAAATAAAAAATTAGTTATTAATTATAAAGAAAATCAAATTGTGTTTAATGGTAGAGATATTAGTAATTCAAAAACTGTTGATATTAATATGACGATTGATGATGTTTCTAGTAACAAAAATGTAAATAAATTGGTTTCTAATGGTGTAATTGTAAATTTTCCAAATAATGGTAATTTGCCTGGAAAAGCTTTAATAAGAGTGAAAGAAACTGAAGAAATAGATGATGAACTAAATGATAATGTCTATGTTTATGTTTATAATGAATCAACTAAAAATTTCTGTATTGTTGATTTAAATGTTCAAAAAACATCAGACAAATATTATGAATTTTCGATAACTCATAATTCTGATTATTTGCTTGTAAATAAAAAATTAGATAGCAAATTAGTTGTTGAAAGTGATGATGATGTAGTTAATTTTCAAAAGAGAAAAGGTATTCTTCTTTTATTAATTGGAATAGGTGTTGTAGCTATTGTTGCAACTGTAATAGTTATTTTAGTTTTAAAGAAGAAAAAAAATAAATCTTCTAAGGATGTAAATAAGAAAGAATTAGAAATAGAAAATGATAGTTCATTAAAAGATAATGAATAAAAAAAGAGCATATATGATGTCTCCTCCAAGGAGTATTCTTTCATATATGCTTTTTTAAATTTCTATCTTTTTACAATATGCAATTACATATCCATCTACTACATTTATAAATCCTGCTTTTACTTTTTTATTGCTACAAACAACATTATTATTATTTATAATAAATTCAATTTCTAAAAGCTTTTTTAAATCTTTTCCTAGCATTTTAAAGTAAGCTTCTTTTAACGTAAATATTTTAAAGATTCTTTCATTGATCTTATTGGGAGTAGATAGTATGTATTTTTTTTCTTTTTTTGTTGCGATTTTATTTATAATATTTAAAGAGGTTTTTCTTACTTTTTCAATATCTATACCAATTTCATTGTTTGATATTGCTACTACGACGTAGTCAAAAGAATGACTTATATTAAAAAATAAGTTTTTATTTTTAATATAAGGTTTTCCGTATTCATTTATATTATATTTTAAATCGTTATAAGATAATTTGTTTTTTGTTAATAATTCACTTAAAATGATTTCTCCAATTATTGATCTTACTTTTGTTATATTATTTTTATATTTAGCAATTTTTTCTTTCTTTTCTTTATATATTTTATCATAGAATTTATCGATATCTTCTGTTGTAAAATCATTAATATTTTTGATAATATATTTCAAAATAAACACCTTCTATTACTATTATATCTAAAATAAATATGGTTGAAAACATATTTATATTTTGGGAAAAGGTGTTTTTTTTGTTTTGAAATATGCTATAATTTGTATAGGATAAAGTTAAACAAATGTGGTGAAGTATATGGGAAGAAAACTTTTTTGTGATATTAATCCTGTTACATATAAAATATCGGTAAGAAAAGAAATCATGTTAAGACATATTAAAAATATATTTGGTAAAGAGAAAATAGCAAAAACGTATTCGAAAGAAGAATTGCCTAATATTGTTAAAAGTCATAGTTCAATTTTAATTCGGAAATTAGTTGGTGTTGATTTAAAATTACAAGAAAATAAAGTAACTAATATTCTTTTGGCTTGTGATAAAATAAATGGAATTATTATTCATCCAAACGAGACATTTTCCTATTGGACTACAGTGGGACCTACGAGAAAAAAGGATGGTTATAAAGAGGGGTTAGTGATTGGTAAAAATGGTATGAAATCAGGTTATGGTGGTGGATTATGTCAAATGGCTAATATGATTCATTGGCTTGTTTTGAATAGTCCTTTAGAAGTTACTGAGTTACACCATCATTCAGATGCCTTATTTCCAGATGAGAGAAGAAGAGTTCCTTTTGGGACAGGAACTTCTGTTTGTTACAACAATGTAGACTATCGGTTTAAAAACACTACAGATCAAGATGTTCAAATTCTTGTATGGTGTGAAAACGGTGAACTTTGTGGAGAACTTAGGAGTGAAAAAGAATTTCCTTATCGTTATAAATTAATTGAGGAAAATCATCATTTCAGAAAAGAAGGTGAGAAGTATTTTCGAATTTCTCAAGTATACAGACTTGTAATTGATAGGAAAACTAATAAAGAAATCCGTAAAGAGTTGATATTAGATAATCATTCGGCTGTTATGTATGATTATTCATTAATTCCAAAAGAGCAGATAAGAGAGGATAATTATGTTAAATAGAATAAAAAGAGTCGTAGAACTAAATCCAAACAAAATAGCTTATAAAGTTAAGAATAATTATATTACTTATAAAGAATTGTGGGATTCTTCAAACCATTATGCAGAGCTTTTAAAAAAGCAAGGAAGTTCTCCTGTTATTATATATGGTCATAAAAGTATTAATGTAGTTATTTCTATATTAGCATGCCTTCTTGCAAACAGGCCTTATGTTCCTGTTGGTCTTTGTACACCTTCTTATAGACTTAAAAAGATTATTACTATAACAAAATCTTCATTAGTTTTAACAGATAGTGGAATATCTTTTGCAAATATTGATGTTTGTAATTTAGAGGGTTTAGAAAAATATAGAGAATGTTCTAAAAAAATAATCCATAACGATATTGCTTATATGATATTTACATCAGGCAGTACGGGTGTTCCTAAAGGAGTACCTATTTCAAAAGCAAATCTTCATAATTTTATAGATTGGATTTCAAAATTAAAACCTTTATGTTCTTATAAGGATGTTTATGTATTAAATCAAGCTAGTTTTAGCTTTGATTTAAGTGTTGCTGATTTTTATTATTCATTATGTAATGGTCATACTTTAGTGGCTCTTGATAGTGATCTTCAAGAAGATTATAATGAAATATTTGAATTGCTGTCTGTAATCGATGTTGCAGTTGTAACACCAACTTTTATAAAGTTATGTTTATTAAATAGTGAATTTAATGAAAAAAAGTATCCAAAATTTAAATGCGTTTATTTTTGTGGAGAACAGTTAGAAGTAAAGACTGTTCAAAAATTATATGAAGTCTTTCCTCATTTAAATATTATAAATGCTTACGGTCCGACTGAAGCAACGTCTGCTGTATCTGGAATATTGATTACTAGGGATATGTTAAAAGATTTTCAATTATTACCTGTCGGAGAAGTAAATAATTTTGCTACTGATATTGAAATAATTAATGATGAGATTGTATTAAAGGGGAAAAGTGTTTTTAGGGGATATTTAGGAAATTATTTAGGTGGATATTATAGGGAAAATGGTCTGGATTGCTATAAAACAGGGGATATTGGATATATTCAGGATGGTAAATTATATTGTAAGGGGAGAAAAGATAGTCAAATAAAATATAAGGGATATCGTATAGAATTAAATGATATTGAATACCATCTTAATTTAATACATGGAGTTAGGGAATGTGTAGTAGTTGCTAAATATAATGAAAATTTTGTTGTTAAAATGATTAAAGCTTTTGTTGTGGTTGATGATGATTGTCATGTTGATACTATAAGAAAAGAATTAGAAAAATACATTCCAAAATATATGGTTCCAAAAACAATAAAAAAAGTTGACAAATTACCGATTAATCAAAATGGAAAAATAGATAGAAAGGCATTGAATGAATTATGATAGATACAAAAATTGATATATCAAAATTGTTATATGAACTTTGTGAAGATTCGGCGGTGTATGAAAAAGGAATTGATTTAATAGATAGTGGCTTGTTGGATTCTTATGCTTTTATTGAATTGTTTTCAAGATTAGAAGACTATGGAATTAATCTTCAACCTACAAGAATTGATCGAAATCAATTAAGAACAGTTGAAGGAATTGAAAAATTAATTCATGATTATTTAAAAGAAAATAAATAGGGGATTTTATGAGTACATTTGTAATAAAAGTTATTGCTATGATAACAATGTTTTGTGATCATTTATCCCGAGCTATTTATGGTTCCTGTGAGACCACATTTTTAAACTATATTGGTCGTATTTCTTTTTTGCTATTTTGCTTTCAGATTGTATTAGGATATAAGAAAACAAAATGTTTAGGAAAATATTTATTAAGAATATTATTATTTGGTATTATTTCGCAGATACCTTATTCTCTTTTTTTTGAATCAATTGGTTATCAAAAAACATTGTGTGTGGGCTTTACATTGTTTTTAGGATTATTATCTATTTCTATTATTAATTTTCATAAAGATAAGAATAATAAAATAACATTTAGGGATAATCATTACAATGTGTTTTTATTTGATTCATTTCAATCCTTTTTTCTTTTTCTTGCTAAATGTTTGTTCATATTTTTTATTTGTTTTATTGTAAATAATTCAAAGAATATTTTTGGATATCATATTGAATATAATTATCAAGCAATTTTATTTATGATTAGTATTTATTTATTCTATCCATTTGGCAACAAATATAATATTTGCAAGGTATTATTGTATATTTTCAGTGTTATTCTTTTTGCGTTTGTGGAAGCACAAATGTGGTTTGGAGTTAATGGCTTTCAATTGCCTTCCTTTTATACTTCAAGAGATTTTACTGTTTATTTATTTATATATATTTTTTGTATTATTGGTGGATTATTACCTTTACTTTATAATGGTAAAAGAGGTCAATCTATTAAGTGGTTTACTTATTTATTTTATCCTGTTCATTTAATAATTCTTTATTTATTTTATTTACTAATTTATTCATAATTTTATTAAAATGTCGTAAAAATGAGTTAATACAGTTCTTGTATTGACTTTTTTTGTATAACTTCTTTCATTTTATATCAATATATATATAGGAAAGGAGCTTTTATGTCTAAATATAAGGTTGATATATGTGGAGTTAATACAAACCATTTAAAAGTGCTTAGTAATAGAGAAAACTTAGCTTTATTTGAGAAAATGCATGAAGGAGATAGATTTGCTAGAGAAGATTTAATTAATGGTAATTTGAAACTTGTTTTATCTATACTAAAGCGATTTAATAATAAAGTAGATAATATGGATGATTTATTTCAAGTGGGGTGTTTAGGTCTTGTAAAAGCAGTTGATAATTTTGATACCTCTTATCATGTAACTTTATCTACTTATGCTATTCCCATGATATTGGGAGAGATTAAAAGATATATTCGAGATAATAATAGTATTCGTATTAGTCGTTCTTTAAAAGATATTGCTTATCGTTCTTTAAAATTAAAAGATGAATATTATTCTTATTATGGTAAGGAGCCCAGTATAGATTTTTTGGCAGAGCAATTAAATGTTAGTGAATATGATGTTAGTAATGCTTTACTTTCTTTAAAAAGCCCAGTTAGTATGTATGAACCTATTTATAATGATGGTGGAGATACTATTTATTTATATGATCAGATAGAAGATACAAAGAATGATTTTGATTTTTCAAATCGATTAGCTATTGAGGATGCAATTAATGATTTGAACGAAAGAGAAAGATATATTTTAGATGAACGTTTTATTATTGGAAAAAGCCAAATGGAGATTGCAGAAGAGTTAGATATCAGTCAAGCACAAGTATCAAGACTTGAAAAAAAAGCGGTTTATCAGTTAAAAAAGTCATTAAAGTAATACTTTTATCATAGTATTTAATGGTGATTTGGTGAGATTATCAGAATTGCAAAATAAGAAAATTATTAGTGTTGTAACAGGAAAAAATATTGGTAACATTATTGATGTAGATATTCATGATGATGGAAAAATAGATTCTTTTATTATTGAACAGTCTAGGAATTTTTTTACTCTGAACAGGGAAAGTGATACTAGAATTTTGTGGAATGATATTACAAAAGTAGGAGAAGATGTAATATTAGTTCAAAAAGATTAAGTTTTTTTTGGTATCTTTTTTGGGGACTTTCTGCTACTTTTTTTTTATCTAGTGTGGTTTTTGCTGCTTTTTCTAGTAGGTTAAATATTATATTGAAAGAATATGTTGATATAGAAATAGAAAGATTAACGAATAATATTGTTACTAAAGCAGTTTCTGAAAAAATGCTTTCTAAGAACTATGGAAAAATATATATATATGATTCTACTAATAAAAATATATCTTATGATACTTTAAAAATAAATGAGATAAAAAAAAACATCACGGAATATGTTCAAGAAATTTTACTAAATTTAGATAATGGATATATAGAAAAATACTTTGTACCAGAAAGGATACATAGTGGTAGATTTAAAAACATTAAAAAAGGTATTGTTTGCGATGTTAGTATTGGATCTATTCGAGGATCAACGTTGTTTGCTAATGTTGGACCATCTATTCCTATTAAAATTGTTTTTAGTAGTCAAATAAATTCTGATATAGATATTCAAGTAAAAGAATATGGAATTAATAATATTATGATACAAATATATTTAATTTTGGAGATGAAAGAGCAAACAATTATGCCTTTGTCATCTAAAAGAAAAAGTATTATAGTTCGTACTCCTATTTCTATTGATATTATTAAGGGGGAAATTCCAGAGTATTATCAAAAATTATTTCATTAAAAAGAAGTGTTATGATATACTTATTATAAGAGGTAACATTATGAAAAAAATAGAAATTAATGGAATTGAATATGAGATAGTTAGTGATGATTATAAATGTGTTGATAAAAAGTTATTGGATGCGAAAGTAACAGATTATTTTAAAGATTATGATTATATATTTGGTGATATTTCCTATGATAAAATTCGCTTAAAAGGTTATTATGATTCTAAGAATAAAAAGGTAAAAGAGATTAATGATATTAAATATGTTGAAAAATACAAATTAGAATATTGTAGTTATGGGGCAAAAACCTTTCTTTTAAAAAAAATAGGATAAAATCCTTGTAATTATTTCTATTTATGATAGAATTATATTATATGATATGGATATTATAGGGAGGATATGTAATGAAAGATCAAGAAAAAGATAAAAAAATTATGTCAATTGTTTCAGATGATGGAACAGTTGAAGAAGTAGAAGTTATTTTAGCGTTTGAATTTAAAGATACAAAAAAAGAGTATGTTATTTATACGAAGAATGAGAAAGATGAAAATGGTAATGTGACAGTTTATGTTTCTAATGTTGATCGTACATCTGGCGAGCCTAAATTATTTGGTATTGA
>CACZQK010000096.1 GCA_902783315.1 uncultured Erysipelotrichaceae bacterium
AATAACTGTTGATTATACAAGTAGCGTTACAAACATTGATAATATTATTGCTACTAAATCAAGTAATTCAAATGTTTTAAAAGGTAATTTGATAACAGATTAATAATACCTTATTTCTATGAAAATAATATATAAAAAAAGACTTATTACTACTTGCAAAAGATGAAAAAATATTATATTCTTAATAAAAGGGAGTGGGACTATGTCTAAGAAAGAATTACTTAAAAAATTGACTATTCAAAGTAATCAATCTTTCTTATTCGTATTAAGCACTTTATATTAAATGGAGACATTTCTTTTCTAGAAATGCCTCTTTTTTTATAAAATCCCTAAATTTGAAAGGAGTGAAAAAATGAATAGTCAAAAAATGGCATATGATATTGATGAAATGCCACCTTTAAAAACATCAATAGTTTTAGCAATTCAACACTTATTTGCAATGTTTGGAGCAACAATTCTAGTCCCAATACTAGTAAATTCAACAGCAGGGAAAGAAGTTCTAACAATTCCAGTTGCCCTAGTAACATCAGGAATTGGAACACTGATTTATATTTTGTGTACAAAAGGAAAATCACCAGTATATTTAGGAAGTTCATTTGCCTTCATTGTACCAATAGCAGCTGCATATTTAAAATCAGGAATAGCCGGAGCTATGACAGGAATAATGACCGTTGGAATAATTTATATACTTGTTGCCCTAGTTATAAAAGCAGTAGGAAAAGACTGGCTAGAAAAACTATTACCACCAGTAGTCATTGGCCCTATGATTATGATTATAGGATTAGGCCTAGCACCATCGGCAATAGGCCAAATAGGAATCACGGAAGGAGCAACTTTAGAGTGGAAAGGCATAGTAGTAGCCTTAGTCTCTTTTTTAGTAACTGCCATAGTAATGACTAAAGCAAAAGGCTTTTTCAAGATAATTCCATTCTTAGTAGGAATAATCACTGGTTATGTTGTTGCAGCCTGCTTAGGAATAATTGATTTTCAACCTGTTGCTAATGCAAGTTGGTTCAGTATACCAAAATTTAAAATACTATTTAAAGACTATCAATTAGATTTCAGAGCATTAATAACAATTGCCCCAATTGCTCTAGTTACTCTATGTGAGCATATTGGAGATCATACATCATTAAGTAATATTATAGGTAAAGACTTAATAAAAGATCCAGGACTAGATAAGACCCTTTTAGGAGATGGAATAGCTACTTTTGTTGCTGGATTTTTAGGAGGACCAGCAAATACTACTTATGGAGAAAATACTGCTGTAGTAGGTATGACAAAAGTTGCTAGTGTTAAAGTCTTAAAAATGGCCGCAGTATTTGCAATTATAATAGGATTTTTAGGAAAATTTACAGCACTAGTATCTGCAATTCCCAATCCTGTCTTAGGAGGCGTATCTCTACTTTTATATGGTTTTATAGCAATCAATGGTCTAAAAGTATTAATAAAAAACCAAGTTGACTTCGAAAAAAGCAAAAATATAATTGTTGCCTCTTCAATGCTAGTATTAGGACTAGGTGGAGCAGCAATATCATTTATCACTAAAGACTTTTCTTTAACTATTTCAGGAATGAGTTTATCAGCAATCGTAGGTATTCTTTTAAATTCTTTCTTACCAGAAGAAGAATAAAGGAGTTCATATGAGTGTATTAGAATTAAATCATCCACTAATTGAACATAAGTTGTCCATTTTAAGAGATAAAAATACTGGAACAAAAGAGTTTAGAGAATTAATAAGCGAAATTTCTTGTTTCTTATGCTATGAAGCTATGAGAAATGCTAAGTTGAAAAAAACAGAAATAGAGACTCCACTAGAAAAAATAGAAATAGGTAGATTAGAAGAAGATAAATATGCTTTTATTCCTATATTAAGAGCTGGAATGGGCATGTTAGATGGAATCATAAATGTAGTACCAAATGCTAAAATAGGACATATTGGTATGTATCGAAATGAAAAAACTTTTGAACCTGTAAATTACTTTTTTAAAGTACCAAACGAAATAGAAAAAAGAGAAGTATTTTTATTAGACCCTATGCTTGCAACTGGAGGAAGTGCGTGTGATGCCATTGCACTACTAAAAGAAAAAGGCGTAAAAGCCATTAACTTTCTTTGCTTAATTGCTGCACCAGAGGGCATAAAAAGAGTAGAGCAAGAACATCCTGATGTCAAAATATATTGTGCCCACATAGATGAAAAATTAAATAAAAATAAATATATTTGTCCAGGCCTAGGAGATGCCGGAGACAGAATATTTGGAACAAAATAAGATGCAGAAAAAACTGCATTTTATTTTTTCTTTAACAGTAAATAAATTATCTTTTAATGATATAATGATAAAGAGGAGATAATATATGAAAAAGAATATCTTAATAATAGGAATAGCTATTTTATTAGTAATATCTTTTTTTATAGGATATAAATTCTATAAATATTATCAAGTGAAAAATGAAAAAAAGGTAGTCGAATTAAAAACAGAAGAAATAGAAGTCTTTACAGATGTTAATCTAAAAGATTTAATAAAAAATATAAATGGAAAATTAATAGAAAACAAAAAGATTGATACGACAAAAATAGGTAAAAAAGCCATTGACTTTGAATATATAACAAATAATAACATAATAGTTCCTTATAGTATAACTATCACCATCGTGGATAAAACTCCTCCAATCATTTATCAACCATCAAAGTATACGGTAACTTTAGGAAGTAAAAAAGCAGATATAGAGAAGTCCTTCTTCTGTGGAGATAACTATGATGATAATCCTAAATGTGAATTGAAGGGAAATTATAACTTAAATGAAATAGGAGAATATAAAGTAACTTTTCAAGGAACAGATTCCTCAAATAATAAAACAGAGCATACCTTTCTATTAAAAGTAGAAGAACCATCAAAAAAGAACTCTAATGATTATACAAATAAACAAAAAATAACTAAGTTTGAAGATATAATAAAAAAATATAAAAATAATCATACCAAAATAGGAATAGATATTTCACACTGGCAAGGTGATATCAATTTTGAAAAAGTAAAAAAAAGTGGTGTTGAGTTTGTCTATATCCGTGTAGGACGAGGTAATGGAATAGAACAAGACTTTGTTTTAGATGATAAATTTGATCAAAACATAAAAGGTTTTAACAAAGTAGGAATTCCAGTAGGAGTATATTTCTATTCAAATGCCAATAGTAATAAGATGGCCAAAAAAGAAGCTAAATGGCTTCTTTCAAAAATAAAAAAGTATAAAGTAGATTTAGAAGTAGTATATGATTGGGAAAACTGGGATGAATATCAAGAATTTAATTTAAGTTTTTACAATTTAACAGAAACGTATAAGGCTTTTCAAAAAACAGTAGAACAAGAAGGCTATAAATCAATGTTATATTCCTCAAAAAACTATTTAGAAAATATCTGGTATCCAGTAAATTCTAATATTTGGCTAGCCCATTATACAGAACAAACAAATTATGAAGGAAAATATAATGTCTGGCAAATATGTAACAATGGTAGAGTAGAGGGAATAGAGGATAATGAAGTAGATATTGACATACTATATAAGTAAAGCTATAAATACTTTAATAATTGAATAACACAATTATTCCCCTTAGTATTTTTTAAAACACCTATATATTTAAATTTACCGATTCCTTTAATACTAAAGGTATCATTCTCTTTTAATTTATAAGAACTATTTTTTAAAAAATCATAATTTAAAATGATTTCTTTTTTCTTAATCATATCAGAAAAGTTATTTCTAGAAATATTGCAGATTCTAGAAATAACTGTATCAATACGATTACTAGATACAATGATTTCAAAAGATTCATATTTGCGCTCATAATCTTTTAACATCTCAATTGATATCTCTTCTAAAATAACATTAGAGTTTTTAACTTTTAAAAAATTAGTCTCAAAATAATTACGAATAATTGGTAAAATATAAATATAATAATGATTATTGATAATCAAAATATCTCCAAATAATTCAGGAGCAATATTTAAAGAATACATAGCCCCTAAAATATCTTGATGACGAATAGGTATTTTTGCTTTTATTTCATATAAAAGAACTTCTGGAATATTTTTGGTATACAAAAGTATTTTCTCACTATCTTTATAAGGATAGTAAATAGAGTATTTTATATTAGATAATTTTTTCTTAACCTCAAGTAGATCTTTAGGATTAAGAAAAAAACTATTTTGATTATTTAAAATTCTTGTTACATTTTTTTGAATAAAATACATAAATATCCCTCTTTAAAATTATAGCATTCTTTCTATTAAAGCTAAAATAATTTGTCAAGTTTTGATGTGACATAAAGAAGTCAAGAGATTTTTAACTTTACTATTTCTTTTATATATGTTATAATCATAACAATATTTTTTATGTCTATGGAAATAAAAAAGTTTATATTAGAAATAAGATGAAAGGTGAAATGTTCTGAAATGGGTTGTAGAGATGTTGATAATAAAAAGATGTGGCAAGCGATGGGAATATTTGAAGATTTTTATTCTGAACTCGATCAAGATATGATCGAGGGATTTCGTAAAATATTAATACGATATGTTGAAGTATTAATGGAAACGAGGATTAGTGACCTTTCTGACGATGACATAAAAATCATGAGATTAATTAACAATAAATATAAATCTTTTTTGCCTGATGAATATCAAAAACAAATATATAACAAATTATATTTTTTATTTGATGATTTGCTTTCTTCGCTAGAGTATTCTCTTTCTAATTCTGCACACAAATAGTTTTTTAAATGACTATCAATAATATTGGTGCAGTAGGGATTTTTAATATTTGAGTTTAGGTAAAATTTATGAAAAATTAAAAAATCATGGATAGAACCAAATGAAATAGTTCAAATGATACCAATCTACAATATATGTTTCATAATACAAAGATAGCAGCACTAGATAATTTAGAAAAAAGTTTTGGTAGTATGTTTATGAAATTTGAAAACTTAACAGCTTCTAGTGCCATTAATGATTGGAATATTCAAGGAATAGCAAATTTTTATCAAATGTTCAAAACATTAGGAACCCATCCATTCCCAGGAACTTGGAGTATGGGAATCTTTACTCCAAGAGCATAAAGTGTCACAAGAGTGGCATTTTTTTGTTTTACAATTTTTTACTAATAAAGCAAAAGCAAAAATTGTTTTTTAATAAATTATTATATATAATAAATATAAATAATAGGAGAGTATATTATGAAAAGAAGAATATTATTGATAATGATGCTTTTATTATTTCCAACAATAGTTATAGCTAAAGATAATTGTAATAATAACGATATAACAATAAAAGATATAACAACAGAGAATATCGAAGGATATATAGAAGAAATGTCTGAACCTAGTATCGATAATAACCAAATAAATTTAAATATAGAAATGTATAATGTTGGAGAATCTATTACTTATAAAATAAAAGTAAAGAATAATTCTAATAATGATTATTATTTTACGAAAGATT
>CACZQK010000097.1 GCA_902783315.1 uncultured Erysipelotrichaceae bacterium
AAGTACTTTTATTGTATAATCTTAAATGTCAGTTGAAAATGTCTGCGTAGCTCAGCTGGATAGAGCAATCGCCTTCTAAGCGATCGGTCAGGCGTTCGAGTCGCCTCGCGGACACCATTCGATAATAAAACTCTATTTTAGAGTTTTTTTGTTTTTGACAAAAAATAAAATGTGTTATAATAAAATAAAAATATAGGAGAGTTAATATGAATTTAACAATTATTTTATTTTTAGCTTTTTTTCCAATACTATTAATATCAATATTAATCTATCATAGAGATAAAGAAAAAGAGCCAATTCATTTATTATTATCATTTTTTGTTTTAGGAATATTGTCCTGTTTCCTAGTTATCTTTCTATCAAAAAGTATGGCTAAGTTTTTGCCGTTTATGAAAATAGAAAAGAAAAATATGGACTTTTTAAATATTCTCCTATATTCTTTTATTGGAGTTGCCTTATTAGAAGAAATATGTAAATGGATAATTGTATATTTCAAAGGGTATAAACATAAAGAATTTGAAGAAACATATGATATTATAATTTATTCCGTATTTGTATCTCTAGGCTTTGCTTTTTGTGAGAATTGTTTTTATATAATAAATTCAAATGCAAAACTATTATCAATAATTTTAAGAGCCCTATCATCAGTCCCTGGACATACTTGTAATGCTATTTTTATGGGGTATCATCTTAGTATGGCCAGGCAGTTTAAATATCAACAAAACAAGAAACTAGAAAAACAAAGTATTATATTGAGTATAGTTGTACCAGTTATCCTTCATGGAATATATGATTTTTGCATAATGTCAAAATATAAAATACTAATAATTACATTTTTTGTTTTTATAATTATTCTTTATATAATATCGATAAGAAAAATACAGAGAATATCTAAATATAATCATAAAATAGAACCAGAAAACTCTTTTTGCGCAATATGTGGATCCAAACTAGAAGGAACCAATTGCTCAAAATGTAATGCAAAAATGGACATTTATAAGGAGATGAAGTTATGAAAGTACTACTATATACCGAAGGAGAAAAGTTAATCTCAAAAAGTGGTTTAGGGAAGGCAATACAACACCAAAAAAAAGCATTAGAATATGAAAATATTGAGTATACAACAAATATCCATGATGATTATGATATTGTTCATATAAATTACTATGGTCCAAAGTCTTATAGGCTTGCTAAAAAAGCAAAAAGAAAAGGAAAAAAAGTAGTTTATCATGCCCATTCAACAGAAGAAGATTTTCGAAATAGCTTCATTTTTTCAAAGCAAATTGCCCCTCTTTTCAAAAAATGGATTATAAAATGCTATAATCTGGGAGATGTAATTGTAACTCCAACTCCTTATTCAAAAAGGCTATTAGAAGGATACGGAATTAAAAAGAAAATCTATGCCATTTCAAATGGAATAGAATTAGATAAGTTTAAACAAGATAAAAAAGCCAAAGAAAAGTTTAGAAAAAGATATAATATAAAAGAAAATCAAAAAGTAATTATCGGATTAGGATTATATATCAAAAGAAAAGGTATTCTAGATTTTGTAGAACTTTCTAAAAGATTGCCAGAATACAAATTTATATGGTTTGGATACAGTCCATTATCGGCCTCACCCAAAGAAATTCGAGATGCAGTTAACACAAAAAGAGAAAATTTATTATTTGCTGGCTATGTAGAACAAAGTTTAATAGCAGAGGCAATGAATGGTTGCGATTTATATTTATTTCCAACCTTAGAAGAAACAGAAGGAATTCCAATTATCGAAGCATGTGCTTGCAAAACGCCAGCATTAATCAGAGATATACCAGTTTTTGAAGAATGGTTGGAAGATGGAGTGAATGTATATAAAGCAAAAGATATAGATGAATTTGAACAAAAAACAAAAGACATTTTAGAAAAAAAACTACCTTATTTGGGGGAAAAAGCCTATAAAGTAGCTTTAGAAAGGGACATAAAAAAAATAGGAAAACAATTAAAAGAAGTATATGAAAAAGTTATGGAATCATAACTTTTTTAATATTTAATATATAATTTTATCTTTATCATTTTTATACTGTTCAAATACTTTAATAGCAGCTTCACGATTCATTGAAGAAAGTTTTAAAACGCTATCATTTTTATCTCCAACAGCTAATTTATCAATATATTCATAAATAAAATCATCTCTAAACCCAATATCATTAGCATCCTCTTTAGTATTTCCATAATATACCGTTTTTATATTAGCCCAAATAATAGCGGATAAGCACATAGGACAGGGATAACACGAGGTATATAATTCACACCCAGATAAATCGTGGGTTTTCATCTCTTTGCAAGCATTCCTTATCGCCACCATTTCAGCATGGGCAGTAGGATCGTGATCTTTAATAACTCGGTTAATTCCTTTTCCAATAATCTTTCCGTTCTTAACAACACAGGCCCCAAAAGGACCACCATATTTTTTATCGAAATTATCATCAGATAAATCAATAGCTATGTCCATAAACTTATTTTTTTTCATGATATCACCAAAATAATTATAACAGGAAAAACTGCTCAAAACTATCGATATTTATAATTTCTACTTTTTTTGACAGAAATATTTAAAAGGATTCCAACCAGTAACATGTAAGAAAGCAAACTACTGCCACCATAAGAAACGAAAGGTAATGTAATACCAGTAATAGGCAGAAGCCCCACAGTCATTCCAATATTTTGGACTTGCTGAAAAATTAACATTCCCAAAATTCCTGCAATAATATACTTATCTTTATCTTCGATTTTTTTTCTAGACATCAAAAGAATTTCCAAATCTAAATAAAAAATGACAAGTAACAAAGAAAAAACACCAATCAACCCAAAATTACTAGCAAAAACAGCAAAAATGAAATCGGTTGAAGATTCAGGAAAATAAATAGGAGTTTGGTTATATCCGTGACCATATAACCCAGCTGAACCAATCGCAGACATAGCATTTTCTAGTTGTAGGCCCGAACCTTGGCTCCAATTAAAAATACGTTCTAAGCGATAATAAATAGAAGAGCCAAATATTTTGATAAAAATGTTTTCTTTAAAAAAATAAAGGTACAAAAATCCACTAGCAATAACCACTAAGACAATGAAAGCACTGACAAACCACCGAAACCGAATTCCACTTACAAAAATCATTGAAAAATAAATAACAAAATAGATAAGAACTGCCCCAGTATCAGGCTGTAAGAAAGTAAGAATAGAAGGAATTAATACTACGATAAAACTTTTTAAAAGAAAGAAAAATTCATCTTTCATATTAGGATTATCATAATCACATCGAAAATTATGAATCATAGTAGCTAAAGATAACATAATAAATATTTTCATAAATTCACTAGGCTGAATACTACCAATACCTGGAATGGTAAACCAACATTTACTATTATTGATAGGAGTACCAAATATTAATAATAATAATAATAATATATTTCCCAAAATATATAAAAACCATGTATGTTGATATAAATATTCATTTTTTAATCTAATTAATATAATAACAAGAATCCAACCAACACAATACCAAATGGCCTGCTTTAAAGCTAAGTTTCCTAATGTAGTAGATGTATATGTCAAAGCACTATAAATTGTTAAAATGCTGACAATAGAAAGAATAATAATAGGAATTAATATTCTATAATTTATTTTATAACTCATAAGAAATCCTCCTCCTAATATTATACCAAAAAGATAGTATTTTTATGAAAAAATTTCATAAAATGTAAAAAGAAAGGAATGTTAAAAATTTATGAAAGAATTGCCAAAACTGTATAAGAATAAAAACCCAATTACTATTGATAATAATAAAAAAGTCTGTTACTTAAAAACAGAACAAATAAATCAAGTAAAAGAAGAATTAAATTTAATAGGTAATGATCTAAAGAAATTATATAACGACAATATAAAAGTTTTTATAAAAACCAAAAAGAAAACATATGAAACAAGTATTGTAATAAAAACAAAGAAGTATATTATTACAATAGATGATGAAACAATTCCAATAGAAGACATTATATATATAAAAAGAATACCCTAGTAGATATTCTTTTTATTTAGCACAAATCAACATATGTGTCGGTTAAACAACGGATAGCACCACAACATTTTAAGTCAATTGTAACAAATTGGCCAGTGCTAGTGTACTGGTTTGATTCAGTATTAAGATATAAAAGACGACAAGTGCAACAACAATCATCTAACGATTCAATGCGAAAAACATTACTAATTCCCTCAGTTCCATCATCTAAAGTATAATTAAAAGACCAGGGATTACCATTTGAACAATTATATAATTCAATTGGTCTAGTATTATAACATACACTTGTTAAAGTTGGACCTAAGAATGGTTTATCACAACCTACAAAATTTTCTTGATTAAATTCTCTTTTTTGAAGAATCAAAATTTTCTTTAAAATGTCAAAAATACAAGAAGAACAATTATTTTCAGAACAATTCATAAAAAACTCCTTTCTATAAAATTAGAAATATTTGTATCTGAACTTGAAAGAAAGAATATTCCATCTCCAAATATAAATAATAGAGGATAGAAATAATTGACTAAACTATTTCTAATATAAAATATGCTTCCTATAAAAATAGGTGTTGATAAATACCTATAAGATATTATATGAAAGAAATTGTAAAAAAATGTAAAAACAGAAAAATATCTTGCCTAATTAAAAAAAAAAATATAAAATAAATTTATAGGATATGGGTTCGGTATGAACACACAAAAAAGAACATATTCTAAAAACAACAGCAGATAGGAGGTGAAAGAATGACTGTAGATGAGAAAGATATGAGAAACTTACGTGATAAATTAGAAGTTGCTTGCAGATTTTATAAGCAAAATTATGAAAAATTAACAGATCTTATTGAAAATATCAGAAACGGTGTATTTTCTGGTACTGCTGCCGATGATTTTGTAAAAAAATATGAAGCTAAAAAAGATATATTTGATGCAGTTTATAAAGCTGTTTCAGATGCTGAAGGTTATATGGGAAACCAAATTAATAGTTTCCAAAATACAATGGAAAGTGTAATGGATGATATGCATTAATTTTGAATAGTATAACTAAAAATAAAAAAAGGAAAGGAGAATGAGATAATGACTTTAGAAATACAACCAGGTGCAGCTACTCAGACTGCAGAAGAAATTGATATGATTGTAAAACATATTAAAGAAGAAATGGAAGCTTTAGATGAAGTTTTTAAATCATCTGCTCCAGGAATGGATTTAAGCTGGGCTGATGAACTTAGAAGTAACTGGCAAACATATTTTAATAATGATATTCCAGAAACTATGTCAGAAATGATAGCATCAGCAAATAATTTGAAATTAGCTGTTGAAGAATTTTTAAAATATAGTAATGAGCAACAAGGGTAATGAAAAATATACATTGCACATTGCAATGTATAGGAAAGAGAATTTACTTTCTTTTTCCTATGCACTGTAAAAAAAAGGAGAGTAGAATATGGAAACACCAAAAACATATGTTGGCTATGACAAAGATGAAAATGTAATTGCTTCACAAACAGGTGAAGATGCTAATAACTTTATAAATCCAGATGAAATTCAAGCAGCAATCCAAGAAGTAAAACAAGTAACAGAAGAAGAATGCAAAAGTATAGTATCTAACTTGCAAAAGCTAATTCCAGATGTAAAAAGTGCTATTTCTGTAAAAGGAAAAACAATGGCACAGAGTGTAGAACAGATTGGTACAGTTACAGAAAGCGTACCTGCTGCAATAGAAGGTGCTATAGGTAATTTATATAATGAAGCCGTACAAAAGCATGACCAAAAGCAAATAGAAAATAATGAAGCAGCAAGAAGTAGTGTTGCCAGCCACTCTGGGGTTGTACGCGTTGAACCGTAAAAGAAGAAAAAAGGAGCAATTAGTATGGGATTATGGAATAATATAAGAACTAGAATAACAGGCCATGATTTGGAAATGGATTTTGATAGAGTAAACCAAGTAGTATCCGATTTAAAACATGTATCAACAGCAACTATTGAACCCGCCAAAGACCGTGTAAAATCAGCAATAGAAAAATTAAATCAAGTAGCTATAAATGTAGGACACCCAATACCAGTAGGCAGTATAGATTCTATTTTTTCTGAAATAGGCAGCTCTACAGAAAGTGTAGCTGCTAAGTTATATGATAAAGCTGAAACGATTAGAATCTATTCAGAAGCATCACTAGGAACAAAGATACTTAGCACTGCGGCCATGACAGGGGCAAAGCTAGGAGAGGGAGTTTTATCAGTAGCCGAAGAAATCGGAGATGGAGTTGTTTCAGTTGCTGGATGGATTGCTCCAAAAGATAGCAACTTTAAAAAAGGATGCGAAGCATTTGTTAAAAACAACTGGTCTCATGATCTCTTTAATTTTTATTACAAGAGCGACTTTGCCAAAGCTTCAGCCTTTACAGAAGACAGTTTAATCGCTGGTGGCTTAAAAATGGTCGGAAAAACCGCTGGATATCTATATGCCGGAGGAGTCTTCTCTGGACTAGGAAGTGCAGCCGGAGCAACCGCAGGAACAATAGCGGGAAAAGGCATTCCAGTTGTTTCCAAAATTGCTGGTGCTGGAGCTAAAGTTGGGGCCGCAGCAGGAAAGATAGCATCAGCTAGTACTTGGGGAGCTACCGCCGCCACCACTTTAGCTGGAATGGGTAGTGGAACAGAGGCAGCCTTACACGCCGGTAAGACTTTAAATAAAGGTAGTGGTGCTATGATGCAAGGAGTAATCCAAGGAGGAATTCAAGGAGCAGTTACCTTTGGATTTGGAGTTGGAAGAGAAGCAAGAGCTAGAGCTAAACTACGTAATGGACCAGAACAAGCTAATTTTAATCAGGCACAAGCTGACTATAATCAAGCTATGGATGATGTAGCAAATTTACAAGGCAATATGACTCGTGCAGATGGAACTCCATATAAAAATCCTATGAAATCATCAAGATACAGACAATTAAAAGCTGCTGTAGATACTGCTGAACAAGCTATGGACGATTTAAATGCCGCTGAATCAGCCTTAAATACAGCTAAAGCTGGTATTCAAGGATATGGCGATGTATTCAGTAAAGCAGGTCAAAATACAATTCAATCTATTTTACATCCGAAAACGGCTCTTGCTGCTGCTAAATCAACCTTATCGACCGCCGCAGCCGCTCCTGGTGGAATTATAGGAAGTGGTTTAAAAGCCATTGTGAAAACACCACTAAATGCTGTAAAATTAGCTGGTACAGCAGCAGTGGCAACCGTAACAAATCCAGGGATTGCCTTAAATGCAGCAGTTAATAATCTTACAGAATCGGGAAGTACAATTTATCCAGGGGCAAGTACAACTGAAGGTATCCAAATTCCTAACGTAGAAAGGGCAGCACAAAAAGGA
>CACZQK010000098.1 GCA_902783315.1 uncultured Erysipelotrichaceae bacterium
ATTTAGATCAATACCATAACCTAAAATATGCATTCTTCCTTTATCAGTTTTTGCAGATAATTCAATACCATTAATAATTTCTATTCCACTATCCACAATTATATCTTCATTTCTATTAACTTTTTTAATTCCTTCAATAGTATCATGGTCAGTTATGGCAAGAGTGCCGACACCTTTTTTTATTGCTAATCTTATTAACTCTTGAGGTGATAAATCACCATCTGAATAATTGGTATGAGTATGCATATCTATTATTTTTTCACTTTTTCTATATGGAAGAATTATTTTTTCCATATAATAATTATCCAATGCCTGACACATCAAATCTATTATTCTTTCTTCACTATCGTAATATGAATAAGAACTGTTTTCTTTCATAATTAATCATCTCCTTAATATTAGTTTTTTGCCTTCTTCAGCAACTTCTACATTTTCAAAGATTTACTTTTCCTCCCATCTACTTGTATTATATTGCATTTTTCTGATATAATTAAAATACATATTTGTTATATTTGTCATAATAGGAGGTTATTATGAATATAGACTTTGAATTATATAGAATCTTTTATGTAGTAGCAAATCATTGCAATATTACTAAAGCTAGTGAAGAATTAAGTGTATCTCAACCTGCAATAAGTAAATCAATTAAAAGCTTAGAAGAGCAATTAGGTGGTCAATTATTTGTCCGGACTAAACGAGGAGTTATTCTTACTGAAGAAGGTAAAGAGTTTTATAATTATATAAGTCATGCAATTGAGTACATTAATAATGCTGAAAATAAATTTACTGATCTTATTAATCTAGAAACAGGATGTATAAAAATTGGGATTAGCACAACATTAACAAAAGAATTTTTGCTGCCATATTTAGAAAAGTTTCATTATTTATATCCTAAAATAAGCATCCAAGTAGTAACCGACTTAACCTCTGAATTAATGCCAAAATTAAAGATGGGATTGATAGATATTATAATTTTAAATTTAAATGATAAAAATTATGGTAATGATATTGATATTATAAAATGTAGAAAGATAAATGATTGTTTTGTAGTAAATAATAAGTATAGGGATTTAACTATTAAAGAGATTTCTTTAAAAGAGTTAAATAATTATCCTTTAATTTTGCAATCAAAAGGATCAAATACTAGAGAGTTTTTAGATAATATAGCTCGGGATAATGACGTTGTCCTTAAGCCTAATATTGAATTGGCGAGTTATTCTTTGGTGGTGGAATTTTCTAAAATTGGTCTTGGAATTGGGTATGCAACAAGAGAATATATCAAGGAAGCTATTAAAAATGGGGAATTATTTGAACTAAAACTAAAAGAAAAAATTCCCAGTAGATATATAGGAATTGCATTATCTAAAAGTCATGTACCTAATTTTAGTGCTAAAAAACTTATTGAAATAATAACAAAATAATACCTAATGATAACAATTAATGACAAAATTGCCTTAATTATTTTTGTATTGTAATTTATCTAAAATAGTCAATGATTAAAGTGACAACTTCTTTGTTATTGACTATTTATTAGTAGCTATCTTTATTTATGCTCTGTTTAAATTCTTTATCTATTTTACGAATAAACTGTTTTCCGGAACAAACGTTCCCATGATATAACAATTATTTTATATCACTTATAGCAAATACAGACGAGATAATATGTTTATCATTTATTGCTAGATATAGATATTATTTTACAAATTAATTATATAATATTAAAAAAGATTATAGAAGTTTGTCTACACTACGAAAATAAAGAAAAAAATATTATTTTATTTCAATATTTTTATTAATTCCAAGTTTCTATTTAGATTTTTCTTACTAAACAAAAGGTTTCTTTATTGTTTTCAAAAGCTAATACAAGTCTAAAAAGTCAACGGCTTTTTTATTGATATTTTCCATCATGTATCACTTCTAAATTACAATAGCAAATATGTGTTCACCATTAATAGAAAAAGACTAGAATTTCTAGTCTTTTTCTATTATGCTTTCTTTAATGAAGAATTCAATTCTTTTTACTTGTACAATTCTCTCGTGAGTTTATTTATATATTTTTAATTATTCATTCTTTATTAGTTCTATAATTGCTAATATTCTGTCATAATATGTAATTCTCATTGATTTATTTTTAAAACAACGTCTTTATAAGGTACTCTTGTGTGATATTTCTATCTTTTATTTTTTGAGTTACAATTTTGTTAATTTTAAAGTCTTGCATTTGCCAATATTTGGATTATTTTTTCTGCCAATACAAGGTCTGCCTTGGAGGTTACTACATTCATCTAAATCTGTATTTTTAGATGTTTCTACACAGCAACTTGGATTAGAACGTGCTTCACAACTTTTTGATGACAAATTCCAAATTTGTGCTTCTTTTTCCGGTATTAAGCTTTGCTCTTGATTTACTAATATATTACACAATGAAGCTAAGTTTATTCCTTCATGATTAGCTCTAGGTCCTCTGGTAAAGTCAGTTGGATTGACTCTTTCACCGTTATATGGTGGTTTTAAATTACCACTGTCATCTAAAATGCCACTTCTTTGTAAAGCTTCTTTTGCTTCCTTCTTAGCTTCTTCTGGGTTTTTTTGTTTTAATTCTTTTAAAGCTTGTATTTGCTCTTTTAATCTCTCATTCAATGAATCAATATTATAATTTTTCATATCAAAACCTCCATTTGTGTATTTATTATTTAATTATTTATTTATTGTCTTTAATAGCTATAGCGTTTGTGAATAACAAATATTTGTGGCTCTAAAGCATAGTCACAATCAATGCTATTGGGATGCAATTTAATGCTAAAATAAAGTTCATGGCGAGTTTATTATTTTTGTAACTTAGTTTCAGGAATTTTTTTTAAATTTCTTTTATTTTTATGAATAACTCCCAAATTTCATCATTTTTATAATTTTATAGTGTAGTACTGAAATGTCACATTCATCATTTCGTCGTAATTGCATTTTATTTATTCACCACAGGCTCAATTACAACTTGTATAACAGCTCCATTTGGGACGATGAAATTCATATCTTTTACTTTTTTACCCTTTAAGCATTCCTTATTTTACAGTAATATATACTAAATATTTTCTTTGTATTAATAAAACTAAAATGTATTATCGTTTTTTATTCTTCTAAAGAATAATTTACTATACTATCTATATGAGCTTGTGTAGTATCAAAAATTGGAATATCTAAGTTTTCTTGTTTTACTAGCATTTCTATTTCTGTACAACCAAAGATAACTCCCTTAATACCATATTTATTAATCATATCTTTAATTACACTTACATAATAATCTCTAGAGCTATCTTTTATATTACCTTTACACAATTCATCAAATATTATTCTATCTATTTCATTTATAACATCAGTGTTATCTGGAGTGCAAACAGTTAAACCATTTTCTTTTAATCTGTTTTTCAGAAAATCTTCAACCATTGTATATTTAGTTCCAAGTAATCCTACATTTAATACATCACTTTTTTTACATTTATCAGCAACACAATCCGCAATATGAATTAATGGAACATTTATTTTTTTTTGAACATAATCAGCAAGTTTATGCATTGTATTAGTAGCAATAGCTATATAATCTGCTCCTGCATCTTCTAAAATTTTAGCAATTCTTGCTAGTTCTTCACCTATTTTATCCCATTCGTTATTTAACATTAATACTCTAATGTCTTCAAAATTAACATTATAAATAATCATCTTAGCACAAGTAAGGCCTCCAGCTAGTTCATTTACTTGATTATTTATTCTTTCGTAATAATGTATTGATGACTCATAACTCATTCCACCAATAATACCAATTGTCTTCATTTATATCACCTATATAAATTATAACATAAAAGCTTAGTTTTACCTAGTTTTTAATTATTACTAATATCTTATAATAATCTATAATCTATAAATACTTTCTAATACTTTCTTTTTGGCATATTCTTTTTTTTCGCTATCTGCATCAATAGGATATGAAAATGTTCCGTTATCACTTATAATAAATCCAACTAGATCAGAAAAGGTCTTCTTTATTACTTCTTTTTTTGATGATGAAATATAAAATAGTCTACTTATTTCATCATATATGTCTTTAGTATAAATATATTTACTTATTTTATATCCTATTTCATGCCCTATTAAGAACGTAGCATTTATTCTTCTAATGTTACTTATTGCATCAGCATCAACATATATCTTATCATCAATATAACTAAAGCCTCCTAAAATTTCTCTAGGGAGAATAGTTACTATAAAATCTTGTCCATCAATATATTTTTTTGGCAGTGGACTATTATCATATTGATTTAAAGCTTCTTTTAATCCATTTTTATATTGATTACATAAGCAATTTGCCATCCCCTCATCATCACTTGGAGATAATATATTTCTTTCTATTGGTATGGATACATCCACTAGAACATTATTGTTATGTTTTGGCAAAAATATTGTTTTTTTTATATTTTTATTCATAAAAATACTCCTTTGATGGTTATGTACTATATCACAAATACAAACCATTTTCAATTGATTATTAGTAAATACCTTTTACTATTTTGTAGTGTTACAATTGATATGAAGCATTTCTATCTGAAAAAAGTGATTTAAACCGTATAATATGAGTTTCGCAAACAAATTTTTTTGAAAGGACTTAAATCACATGGATATATTATCACAAAATACTAGATATTTACCTCATTTAATGCAGATGCTAAATTATAGTTTGTATTATTTTCAGTGTTTGAACTTTGTTGCACAGTATGATAAGTCTTATTGTCAGTTTGTGTTTGCTCTTCAAATGGTTCCATAGTGAATCTCTTCTTCTTTAATTGCCGATTATTTTAGCATATTTAGTTTGCAAATCCAAGATAAAAGCGCTTTTTATAAATCGTTAATTATACTGTAAATATTTCAGTAGCTTTTGCTATTATTGTATTGTGATAACTACGTGTATCTAAATTAAGATTAAATCTATAACTGTATTTACTATAAGAAATTGCTGCTCTCTCTTAAATATTAGCATATATTTATTCTTTGCTAATTTTACAAAAGTAATAATGTTCGTTTACTAACTTTTCTATTATTTGTTATACTATATATCTTGCAATCTTAAATGTTTATAAAATATTCTATTTTACAAATACATTATTGTTGCGCTTATTTATCAATTGTATCTTCAAAAGATTTATAAAGTTTTATATCTATTCTAAATTTTTCTTTTCGCCAAATGTGCATTCTAGTTTCATTAGAAACATCTATTTCATATTTATATTTTTACTTTACAATAATCATTTATTTTTTGATTAATACTTTATCGCTTGGGATATGATTTATTATAAAATTAGTAATTTTATTAGCAAATTCATCTTTTAGCTCTTCAAATCTCATATGAAGTGTATCATTCACATTAAAATTTCTAACGTTTTCGTGATAAAAATCAGAATTATAATAAATCCATTGATAATAAAACATATTGTATTCATCTTCTAATCTTCTATATGGATCTTTCTCTAAAAATGCTGATTTAGAATCATATGATTTGAAATCTTCTCTATCTACATGGGCTTTATATTTATCCCATATTTTTGTTCCCCTAAATGGCATTAGGAAATTACCACAGACCATTTCTGGTTTTAATTCCATAAATCGATTTAATAATTTTTTATAAAATTCATTAGATTTTTCATCTGTATTAACTTTTAATGGATCTACTATAAAACTTAAATAAACAAAAATTCCATATTTATGCAATAATTCACATGTCATATCTAATTCTTTATTTTTTCCGTATTCAACACTAATATCTTCAAGCCCAAGACATACCATATATACGCCATGTTCTTTCATATATTTAATATTTTCTTCAGTACATAAGTTGGATGATGCAAATAAATATATTTTAGCTCCTAACTGGTTTATTATTTCTAATTTTTCTTTCCAGTCTTTTTGTAATGGAAAGTTCTCATCTCTAATAAAAATATATTTTGCACCTGTTTGCTTTAAATAATTTATTTCTTCTTGAATTAAACCTAGGGGCTTTGACATAATATGATCACACATTAGAGGGCTACAACAAAAATCACATTTAAATGGGCACCCTTGGGACGTGTTTATACTTGTCACAATTTCATCTTTCTTTTTATCGGGTATAATTTGTTGATTAAGACTTACATCATATAAATCATATCTTGGTATTCTCCAATTTTTAGTAATTCCCTTAACAATTTTCCCTTCTTGTTCAATAGTTTCATTAAAGCTATCGCATGGACCGGTTATTACTTTATAAGAATAATCTACAAAATCTTGGGGATTAATCGTTGGTTCATATCCACCTGTAATTATTTTATCTTTATCGTGATATGAAGCCCACTTATAAAATTCATCCATTCCTGTGATATAAACACTACACATGTAATATAATACATCATCTTCCTTATATTCAATATTGTTTTGATCTAATGCATAATGGACTTTAACGTCTTCAGTATCATTGGGAACTACTGTTAAAATAGAAGGTTCTAATCCTAGATTTAAATTTTGTTTTGGAAACGTCATTGCTATAATATGCTTCATAAAAACACTCCTTTTCGTTGGCTCTTTATTATAACAGAACTTGTATTTTTTGTCTAGAATATTTATTTTTTTTAATTTGTTGTTAATTTTTATTTGGATGTCCGTTTTTTATAAATAATGGAATTAAGTCTGATTATAGTATAGTATTCTATGTTTCTATGCTGTTATAAGGAGAAGTTAAGAATAAAAACATGGAAATGCTTAAACATTGAACAAAGAAAAATTATTTTATCTGGGTTATCTCACAATGATAAGTTAGTTGATATTGCACAAAGATTAGAAATTACCCAAAAGGTATTTCTAAAGAAGTAAGAAGAAATAGAATTCCCATTAATTATCCTGATGGTACTACTTCTAAGTGTAATAAACTAAATATATGGCCTTTAGTTTGTTCTAAATGCAAATTCAGATATTCATCTAATTATAAACATGTTAAATTTAAATATAATTCTAAAATTGTTCAAAGAAAAGCTGATCCAATTTGATTAATTCTAGACGTGGTATTGATTTTGATGATGATGAATTTAATAAATTAGATTCCATCATAAAAAAAGGAATTGATGAAAACAAATCTATTTATCAAATTAAAATAGAAAA
>CACZQK010000099.1 GCA_902783315.1 uncultured Erysipelotrichaceae bacterium
CAATAAAAAGGAGGTGATATGCAACAAACAAATTTATATCACTTGAAAGGAAGTGATTTTATTAAAAATAATTGTTCTTAATATTTAATCAAAATAGTCGCCATAAGGTTTTGACAAATTTTTATTTAATCACAGATCAATATTGGAAATCAGTCATTGACCCAAAGTTTTTTATACTGAAGATGGAGTAAGAAAATGTAAATTAAAAGATGGATTCTTAATAGAAGATAAGGATTGGTTCAGTTATTATAAAAGTTTAAAAATTCAAAAGAAATTATGTAAAGAATATGATTTAGGATTATTACCAATGGAAAAAGAAAATATTCCTAATTTTGAATTTAATATAGATAGTTGAATTTAACTGGTTTATTTGGACCAAATGGGACAATTAATTATATTAATACTAAAATAATGCCTTCAGAAGTAGATGAAGAATCAATATTATATGATCATGATGATATAGAAAAATATCTCAATGACACAGTTATGTTTGTAAAAAAAAAATTAAATCGATTAAAACAAATTAAAGAACAAGATGATTTAAAAATAAAAATAGCAGTTGATATTGATGATACACTACTTTGCACAAAAGAGTTAGAAGAGTATTATTAGAATATCTTTGTAAAAGATAATCCAAACATCAATCCTAATAAAGAATATACTTGGAGCAATCCTATATTAGCTAAATTTTTGGCTGAATATAGAGAAAAAATAGCATTTTGTAAACCAAAAGCAGGAGCATCTAATGTCTTAAATGAGCTATTATCTAAAGGCTATAGAGTAGATCTATTATCTGCTAGGCCATTAGAAAAATATGCTTCCTTAAAGAAAGAATTGGTTGAATACCTTGAATTTGTTAATATAGATTATAATTACTTAAATTTAGGTTTTTATCCAAAAAAAAAGAGTTTTTAAAAGAACACAATTATGACATATTAATAGATAATGATTTGAAATATATAAGTGAAGCTGAATCTGCTGGAGTAATATCTATTTTGTCTGGAAATAATCCTAATTATAATGGATATAAAACCGAAAATTGGAAAGAAATTCCTACATTGATTCAAAATATAATAAATAAAAATTTCAATAAAAAGAATAATTGAAAAAATAACAGATTAAGTGTAATCTTATTTTTTATAGTATAATTGATATATAAGAGTGGTGATAAAGTGAATGTAATATTTTTAGACTTTGATGGGGTGCTAGACACAATTCATTATAAATCTTTAGAAGACATAGAAAGAAGAATTAAGATATTAGCAGATATTTGTAAAGAATATAATTGTAAAGTTGTTATAGAGGCATCAGCAAAAGACGCTATAGATGAAGAAACACTGGAAATTGAAGAAGGCTCATGGGTAAATGATATATTTGCATTTTTCAAAAAATATGGAATTGAATGTATAGGTAGAACCCCTAGCATAACTATTAAAACTGGAGAAAATACATATATAACTATGTGGAAAGAAGAAGAAATTATACAATATCTACAAATGCATCCAGAGATAGAACATTATTGTATAATAGATGATGATGATACAAAGGCCATGCACTGGGAAAAATCTGATTTAGATAAAGTAAGAGATCATTTAGTTGAAACAGTTTATTATTCTAATAACCCAGATGAAGAAGGATTACTACCAAGACATAAAGAAGAGGTAGGAAAGATATTACAAAAAGAGAATGATATTAAAAGACTGGTATTAGTGAAAAGTACTAATAAGAAAGAGATATAAAATATTATTAAAATTTAAAAATGATAACAAATAATCGGAAGATTAAGTGCGACTGTGTTAAAGTCGTATAATTTAGTAGGTGGAAATCCTACCTAGAAAGTTGTACCCACAACATCTAGTAGTGAATCTTGGAGCGAAATTGGTAACAATTAGTTTAAGCATAGACAGTTAGGTATGTTAGTATTGAGCTCTGAAATTCCGATAGATTTCGGGTGGCAGATGTTCTCTTAATGACAGAATGCAATATCTATAAATATGTAAATGGGTTATATTTATAGGCACCTGCGGAGCCTGAAAAACCTAATCATGATACACAATCTCGCCTTATCTGTATATTGCTTTATATTAAAAAATATGATATAATAACCACCAATAAAAAAGGAGGGGATAATAAATGGGATTAGATATATATCCATATAGTGAAGAAAAACTAAAATATATCAAAGAAATAGGTAATGAAATATTAATAATTGCTAAAAATATCTATATTTTACAAGAAAGGGAAAATTATTATGCCATAGCTAAATCTAAAAATGATAGTTATAAAGAATATAAGTTCAAATATCAAGAAATGATAGGTTCAATATTAAAAAAAGTAAGCGGAAAGAGATTGGAATATTACGATTGCTCTATCACAATTAATATAAGAAATGAAAATGGTATAATGAATCAAGAAGAAATTGGTATTAAACATCAAAAAGATATAAATAATTGTAACGAAGAAGCAGTAGTCCAATTATATGGAATGGATTTTTCTTGTTTACCTGTAGATATTGAAAGACTTGGAGAGCATTTGATTAAAATCAAAAAAGGCCTTGAAAAGATGTATGAAGAGATGCTAATTGAAGTAGATAGGTATGACGATCCTGATAACGACCAAGAAAAAGAAAATAAGAAGAATAATGCTAAAGAAACTAAAAAAATGGATTTTAAAAGGTTCAGTAAAAGAATAACATCTGCTAATAAAAATAATTATAGCTTATATTGTGATTTATTAGATATGTTAGGAAATGGTAGCTTTGAAGCATTAAATTTTGATCCTCAACTACCAAATATGAATGAAATTGAAGATAAATACGAAAACTTAAACATATTGTACTTAATATGTTATGGTCATTTTTATAGAAAAGACTATGAATCTTGCTATGAAGCGTTTAAACTTCTATATGAAATGTGTTTCTATGACTTTAATAAATTAACGAATCAACAATTGCAAGACAAATATGAAAAAGGTAATCATCAATTTGTAGGGATTACTCCAACACGTGAAGATTTAATTAATTTGTTTAGTAGCAATAACTTAAGGTATTTTACTCAATTTGAAAATAGACTATTACATAGATTTTCCGAATCAAATGATAAATATATTCAAAAAATAATTGAGTTATGTGCTTCTAATCCAAAAGAAAAAGTAAGAGCCATCTGCTGTGACAAAGTTAACAACCCTGAAATGTTTGCTAATGATCCATCAGAAAGAGTTAGAAAAGTTGTTGATTTAAGAACTAGTATAGATGGCAAAATCAATAATTTATCAGAACCTCAAAAAGAGTTAATTGAGTATATAATAGAGGCCCAGGAAAATGATTTATTTACTATTTGTGATGGATTACTAGCTTTTGATAATCCAAGTGACATGTATGTAATGATTGAAGATAGTCCTGTATTTAGTGGTAGCTTTGTTGGAGATGAAGACATATATCGGTATATGAAAGATTTTAGAGTTGTTGCTTATGATATGTTTTTAAGAATCTTAGATGATCAAATAAAATTTATAGAAGGAAAAGAACCAGATTGTTATAGAAAAATAATAAATGAAAGAAATAATCTTTATATAAAAAAATAACTAGAGGAGTCTAGTTGTTTTTTTATAGGTTATAATCTCTAACTAATTTTAATACCTTTTGTGATTGATTAACTTTTTTTATAGCATCATCATAAGCATCTTGTTGAATAA
>CACZQK010000100.1 GCA_902783315.1 uncultured Erysipelotrichaceae bacterium
TATTATCTAATGAATCTACCACCCTTTCTTTTAAAAAATCAAAATTAACTTTCATGTTCTTTTCCATAAAAAATCTCCTTTCAAGTTCAATATAACTCAAAAAGAGGTAAAGTTTCGTCTACTCATATTTTTCATCTAATAATTCATATTTTATTATTCTTTTTAATTCAAAGTGCCTAATATCTTGGTTCTTTTCACAAAAAGCTGCGCAGTACCATCCATCTTGAAATAAAAACATTTCAGCTGGATCTATAACTCTTTCATTTTCACCCTTACCGTAAGAATAATATAATATTTTAACTTTTCTTTTTTCTTTTATGGCTCTTGTTAATAAATCATACTTCTTACCATTTTCATCTTTTAAATTTAATTCTTTGGCTTCTTGCTTGCTTCCTATGTATACACCTTTAATTTTATCTTGAAGTAATATAAGTTTCTCTCTTATGTCTTTATCTTTTTCATTAGCAATATGCCTATCTAATAATTTAGCATCTTTCATTTTAAATTTTCTAACGGGCATGCGAACCGATTGATTTAATACATATCCTCCATATGGTCCCATTATTGTATCAATATATATTCCTGTTTTTTCCAAATCTTCTTTATATACTCTAATCATTCTTTCAGAAACTTCAAGTTTATTTGATAATTCTTTTATGCTATATTTTCTTCCAGACTGTAATAGTTGCACCATTGTTAATACATTGGATATTTTAGACATAAAACCACCCATATAAATTGTATCATATTTTTTATCTTTCAAAAACACCTATGAAAAGGTATCTAAAAAAATTTATTTTTCATTTTTTACAATTTTCTAATAATGCTTTGTAAGTGTCTTGTGATATAGTTTTGTCATCTTTAATATGTCTTGACCTAGCAATCAAATGAAATCATTTATATCCATGTGAGAATAGTCAACGTCAATTTTTTCTCTTCTATGAAATATATAAGAAGTTAATAACTGTATTTTTTAACATTATTAACGAAATTTATTTTTATTCGTTCTATAAAAATTTTAACTCTTCAATTTCTCTACAGTTATTATAATTCTCTTTTATAATTTCTTCTTTGCCTATTTTTAAATTGTTTATCTTTGTGTTATCTATCTTTTTATTGTTTATTCCATTTTCAAACACAATCATATTTTCATTTATTATAGAAAAATCACAAACTTTTTTTGATAAAAAATTATTAAAATAGGCCATAATTGTTGCCGCTAATTCTTTCGTTGTCTCTCCATAAAAGACAATTTTAGTAGAATCATTTATTTTTTCTTTTAGGTTCATTATCTTATATATATCAAGTAGCTGATATAGGTTAAGTTCAATTAAATATACCTTAGTTATCATAATATATATCTCCTCTTGAATTAACTTTAATTCTTTTAGTAATTGTATCTATTCCATTTGTGATTCCTTTGTTATTTGTCCAGTCCGCTAATATGACATTCTTATCATCTATTATTTCTTTTGTAACATTCTTTGATGTATCAGGAATAATCATTAGCACTTCAATACCATCTTTACTAAATCTTTCCTTACAATAAGTATATATATTTATATCCTCTTTCTTAAATGTTCCACCTATTATAACCATACCTATTTCATTGTTTTCTTTGATTTCATCAAGTATTTTTTCTACTGCCATATATTTGGTATTGTTTTCATTTTTTATATCACATTCAATACCATATTCATCATGATTTATAATTATATCTATTTTTTGATTTGGGAATAACTTACGTATGTCTTCTTTTACCATTATCATTTCTTCTTTTGAAATGGTATTAGGTAACCCTGTTTTATCAATCTTTTCATATTCTTTTTCAACGGAAATGCCATCTAGAATATTTTTTATTTCAAGATAGTTTAATCCTTTCTTTTCATAATATTCTTTTAAAATATCTTCTTTGCTATAGAAATGAATATTTATACTACCAGCTACATCATTTGATAATCTGCCATTATACTTTGAAACAATTTTTTCTATTTTATCTTTATTTTGTGCAATAACAGGATCAAGACTAATAAGTTTTTTCTTTTCAGCTACTCCTTTATTAAAGTTTATTTCATATGTTGCGAATTCTGCTATCACTGTACTAAATAAATTATTTAAACCATAGTTTTTTGCTAATATGTGTAAGGGTTCAAACTTTGCAATTGCCTTCTTATAATCAGCTCCTGTTGTAATAATTAATCTTATTTCATATTCTTTTCCAGAGGTACTATTTATTCTTCTTTCTAATGAACTGATAGAATCCAAGAAAGATTTAAAATTATCTATTCCGCCCTTAACAAGTAAATCAGTAGTTCCACTATAATCAAGAAATATTGGTATTATCCTTTTATTTTTTTCAAATATAAATATATCTTCTGGCTTACAATCCAATATATTTAAAATCTTGTCTATTTTATCAATACTAATATATTCAGTAGTACCATTTAACATTTTTGATAAATTTTGTTCAGTTAAGTTTATTTTTTTTGCCAATTCAACTTGAGTTATTTTTTTTAGTTTTAAGTATTTTTTAATATCTATTTTTAACACAGTATCCTCCTTTGAATAATCAATGATATCATAACATATTAGCAAAAAAGTGTAAACGTATTATCTTCATTCGATAATTAATTAAATAATATGATTAATTATTAAAAAAAATTAATTATAACAAAAATTACATTATCAATATTCTTATATCTATAGTACTTAAAGCATGTAAGCAACTATTTTCATTTATAAAACAATTTATTTTGCATCAGTAAATTAATCAAGATTGATTGTTTTAATTATCGTATTGCGTTAATTTCTTACTGTATTGCGATATTTTTGTTGACATACTCAAATAAATCTGCTATTATATGTGTAATTTCATTGAAAAAGGGGATAATATAATGAAAAAATATGAAAAGATGAGCATTGAAGATATAATCGAGTTTTCAAAAAAAGATCCAAAAGGATATTTATCATGTTTGAGGAGAGGTCTTTTCACTGATCAACTAAATAGATATTTTATAAAACGGCATAAATTAAGAGATGGTTTTAATGTAGGAGATGTATATAGTCTATTATCTACAGATCCAAACTATAGTGCAGAAATAGTATATGCACCTTGGGCAAGAAATCATTTTATAGAAATGTTAAACAATTATTGGAAAGGACCTCAGGTGCTAGACATTCAATTGGGAGGAGCGTGTAATTGCAATTGTGCTTATTGTGACTCTCCTGAATGCAATCGAATAAATTCTGTTGATTTAAAGATAATTCAAAAATTAATTGAAAAAAACTCAATAAAGCAAATATACATTTGTGGACTTGGTGAACCAACAGCAAAGCAAAATATTTTAAAGTTAAAAATAATATTACAAATGGCTGAAGCATATGGTATAAAAGTGTCTATGTTTACAAACCTTTTGAATATGGACGACGAATTATTTGATTATCTTAGCAAAGGAACATTAAATATCTTATATAAGCATGATACCGATGATATTAGTACAATGTCATACCTATATGGCTGTTCAACTAAAAATGCTCAAAGAATGCTCGATAATGAAAAAATAATTAGAGATTGCGTTCGTTATGATCCTAAAAATAGAACAACAAACATAGGTGCTTCAATAGTCCCAACACAAAAAAATATTAATGAAATACCAGATATAATAGAATCATGTGTTGAAAAGCGCTTTTATCCACTACTAGGAGATCTTGAACACGCGGGAAGAGCTGTCACAAATTGGAAGGATTTAGCAGTTGATAGTAGTAGTTTGTCTCATATCAACGACACTATGAGAAAGCACGGTATACATGGAATAGATATATGTCCTGCCGGACCACTTTCTATACATATTACTAATTTGAACTTCACTGTTGCTGACCATACTACGGGATCATCATGTCCATGGATCAAATTAGAATCCCCAGAATACGAAGCATTTGCTTTCCTTCCAGAAAGCACAAAAAAATTATGGTATAAAGTAAATAAATTAAGAAACGAAAAGTTGCCTAACAATATAAAGCCTTGGTTAGAAGAATTGAGTATGTTAGGAGTTGCACCAAATATAATAGATTCCATAAAAAAAGATCCAACTGAGATAATAAAATATTTGGGAATATTATCCACAGCACAGATTTACAAAAAAAAGGAAACAATTGATGGATGTGGTGGAGATTTCGAGGAAGTTCAAAAGGTACTTTCATTAGCATCTTTATCAGAAAGAAAAAGGTTTTGGCCTATAATGCGAAAATAGTAACGGTTCACAAAAAATTAGATTAAAATGTGTACTATTTAAGTCTGAAATCATAAAAAATTGCTTATAAAGCTTTGCTGCTTAATAAATACTTCTTTCTTTTTAAAAACTATTTCTATATGTTAAACCATAAATCTTTAGATAATCATATATCAAAAAAAGACCTTTATGGTCTTCTAACTACTTATCACTACATTGTTTATACTTCTTGTCAATGCCACATGCGGGCCAAATTAGTATATTATCCATACTTATAATATTATGAGTATTTCCTTTATTTTCAAAGGTTTGTGGACAGGTAACTTTTTGTATTTTAAGTACTATTTTTGTCATTTTTTATATAAAATATTCATCTAATGTGCACAAA
>CACZQK010000101.1 GCA_902783315.1 uncultured Erysipelotrichaceae bacterium
AGTGATGTGGATATTTCTTATCGAGTTAAGGTTCGAACAACGACCAATTTACCAATTACTATTTCAATGTATTGTAATGAATTACCAGATGCTAGTGGGGCAGTTAATCTTTTTCAAGGCTCTAGTTCAAAACAAGATGTAGATGGGGCGTGGTATAGAGAGTATAGTGCCATTAATAATTATCAAATGAGTTATGAAGATGATGTAACAGATATTTATACAATAGTTATACACTTTCCCTCTCTTTATTCGGCAAACAGTGTTTATGCGAATTATTTAGAAAGTATTGAGGTTATATTAGAATCTCAGCAAATTATATAATATAGGAGGGTACTATGAAATATATTCGAAAATATAAAAAAAGAAGTACTATTATTTTATGCATATTAGTATTTTTCTTATTGATTTCTTCTGTATTTGGCCGTTATATTCATAATATTATTTCACAGTATTTATTAGAAACTAAGGGCTTTTATTTTAATAGTAGTATTTTAAATGTTAATGGCAAAAACTATAATATAAATAACTGGGATGGTGTTAATACTTATACCTTGACTATTGATTTAAATAATCGTAAAAATGCTGAAAGAGTAACTAAAACAGATATTAGTTATACCATTAATGTTAATTGTCCTAGTACTGTTAGTTGTACTTTGAGTAAAAATAGTGGAATTATTCGCACAGAGGATGAGACAGATTCTTATCAAATTAGTGTTACTCCGTTACAAAATTTTTATGCAAATGATACGGTTTTAGTAGAAACTTCTGTCTCTTCTAATCTTCCTTATCATAAAACAATGAGTGCCGCTTATACAATAGGAGTTGAAAAAAGCAATTTTTCTTATGAAATAGAAGATAGTGTTAATTCAAAGTACTTGACAATTCGTTTTTTAAATTCTATTTCCTATTATCAAGTAGAAAGTCCTTTTTTGAACTATGATGTTGGTGATCAAATTAGCTTAGATGATTATAATAATTTAACCGATGAAAATAAAAATAAGTGTTTTTCTGCCATTGTAACACTTCAATATAATCCAGAAAAATTATTTGTTGATATGATGAATAGTTTGTATCTTCATCGTCTTTCTGATAATTATCAAGAGCAAACAATTAATGGGTATCAGTATGTCTCAAAATTTTCTTTTAAAGTTAATGCAAGCTCTAGTAGTGAAATAATATTTTATAAAGACGATATTACTAAGAATTATACTTATCCAGTTGTTAATCCAACTTCAGTTATTCAAGTTTCTGTTAATACAGCAAATTAGATGATTAATTGAAAGATATTTATGGTATAATTTTATTTGAGTAAGGTTGGTGAATTCTATGAATAATGTAATTAGTATTTTTATGAATTATAAGATACAACGCCTTGTTGAATATGGAATTTTTCTATTAGATGATGATTCACCTTTTATCCGAAAAGTATTTCAAGATTATTTTTCTCTTTATGTTGATAATTACTATTATAATATTTTTTATACAGTTGATGATTCTATTTATAGTTTGGATAATCTTTGTAAAGAGTTTCAAGGGACAATGATAGAAATGTTAGATGATTATCAACAATATGAATTACAAGAGAGTAATCAAGACTATTCTCTTCATGTACAAACAATTAAAGCTTTAAAAGATTTTTCTTTAGAAGTTTTAAAGATTGATCAATTAAAAATAAATGATAAGGAACAATTATCAGAAGTTGTTATTGAGTTTGTTGAAAATAATTCTTTTTATAAAGAACATATAAAAAATAGATTAGCAAAGTTTATTAAAATGGTTCAAAAAAATTATCATTTAATAAATAAGCTCTTCAATTATCAAGATCACTATTACTGTCTTAATGAGAAGTCGTTTGAAGGGTGCAATGACGTTAAATACCTTGAACTTGATTATCATATTGATGCTTTAAACAATTATCGGAAGACGATGATTACTAGGGTTTATTTAAAAGAGGAATTATTTAAACAAAAGGTAGAGTGTCTTATTCAGAAAGTATCTTTGTATATTTTAAAAAATATTGTTGAAAATAAAAAAATACCTCGCTTTATTATTAAATTAGATGATTCATTCATTAAAAGAGGAAAAATTGATTCTAATATTTTTTCTTTAATTGATAATAATTTATTTCGTCATTATGTTTATTTAGGTGTTACTTATAATACTTATGTGAATCAAAAAGATGCTTTTTCTGAAGATTTTCATTTTGTATGTATTCAGGA
>CACZQK010000102.1 GCA_902783315.1 uncultured Erysipelotrichaceae bacterium
AATAATAAAGTCCCTAAAAACTGGGACTTTATCTATAAAATTAAGATTTTTACTACTTATGGGAACTTCTAATTTAATTCAATATTTCATTAATTTGATATCGACGATAGGGGAATAATAAGAAAGTGCTACCAAAATCAGTTGTATCATATTTAAATGAACTTAAAAAAGTAAATTCAAACATTAGTCTAGAAGAAAGTAATAACACTAGTTCAAACTTATTTTGCTATTCAAACAAGAACTATCTGAAAAAGAGTATAATGAACTTAGCGAAAAAGAGTCTAAAAGAAATAGAAAATGTAATGAACATAAGAAGATAAAATAAATGAATCAAAAGGATATTCAGAAATGAAAATAAATATTATATCAAATTAAAAAAATAAAGTTAGAAATATAGATATTATGAAAAAATAGCAAAATTAATATTTATAAGTAGATAAATAATACTACCAAAAGAACAAAAAAGTTGCTATAATAATAGCGGTTAAAGGAAGTCTCTATAAATGAAAACAATTGGTATAATTGATGACAGTAATAGGAACTAAATATACAATAATTGAAGACTTTGTAAAGGAGTGATCACAAGAATATGAATAATTTAGATATAATAAAACAAATACAAGAAAAGTATAAAGAAATAGAAACAGATGTTTTAATTGATTATATTTATACTTTGATTAAAAAAGAGTTTTTAAGGTATAACGATGATGAAATATATTTTAATAGTAATGTTGAAGATATTCTGTCAGGAAGAAAAAAATGCAATAACCAGTTGGATTACGCAATAGATCAAGCTATATTTATTGTTCTCCAACCATTAAGATGTGACTTAGACCCAAAAGATATAGAACAAACATTATTGAATTGGAGTGGTTATATTTTAAATAGAAATACAGATAGTGGTTGCTATCCCAAAGACATAATTCATTATTTTGAGGGTGATGCTGATTTTGATACTGAGAAGATTTTATCAATGAGCGAGAATGAGATCCGAAAGGTGATGGAATGTGATAGATTAGTTGATGTTGATGAAAAAGAATGTTGTACCAAGATATTATGTAAAAGAGTAATTGATTTACTTACAAGAAAAGAAGATATTTCAGATGAAGAATTTAATAGTTCTTTGGCCATTATAAATTACAGATTTATACGAATTCATCCATTTGAAGATGGTAACGGGAGAGTTTCAAGAATGTTATTAAATTATATATGGAATCTAAAAAATGGTTGTGTTCCCATTGGTTTAGATAATGACGAAATCAATGGAATGATTGAAATATATAAAAACATTGATGGACTTGTTTATAGTGCATTTATGGGGTCATATTTGTCTGATTTGAAATATGATATCGATTATTGCTTAGAAGCAGAAGCGTTATTAACAATGGATATTGCATCATTTTTAGCTAAAAAACAACAAAAAGCTAAAAAAAAGCTTGGGTTAGTTTCTAGTAAAATAATAAAATAATTTTTTTAAGAGAAACTGTCTTTTAGAAAAGTTAGTAAAAACCCTACTAAGTTGGTATAATAACAACTAAGGTTATATGCCAAAGGAAAATTTAAGGCCAATTTAAGCACCTATACTACAGTTTTTTATGAATAGAAGAGAAGGGGTGCTTTTACTTTTTCTTATTTTACTTAAAAAAAGAAAAAACTCCTAATGATACTATAATTAACTATTAACAACCCTAATCAATTCTTTAGCAGTATTACTATCAAGTCCTGCATAATAGTTAGTTTTAATTGTTTTATCTCCTGATAAAGTTTTATATATTGTTAGAGAAGATAAATAAGCACCATTTTCATTTTGATGAATATCATCTCCAAATAAATTAATATTATTTGAACTACTACTTTTATCAAAAGCTTTACCATCATATATAACAAAAGAATTAGTTTCTCTAGCTATTTTTTCAGTCCAACTATAACTATTATTTCTAGCGCTAGTAGGAGAACTATTTCGAATCCATAAAGCCCGTATATATATCTTAACATTACTATTTTTACTACGTACAATATTAATTACTTTTTTAGCACCATTTGAATAAGCTTCATAATTACTGCCATAGACATCAGTTTGTTCTTGCAAAACGACACAATCAAAGCTCTCGCTTCCAATAATAGATGCATAATTATTAGCAAGATCAGAAAGGGTAGCACCACCTCTTGTTACTTTTCGGACATCGACGTTATACCCATTACTATTAGCAATACCTGTAAATTTTCCAGGAATATCAGAAACATCGGTTTTACTATTACCAACAAATAATATTTTAGTAACTGTTCCTTTTTTTAAAGCTCCATTTCCACTGATTCCTTTTTCATAATCTTCTTTTTTTATGATTTTTCTTTTCTCTTCACCATCATTATAAGGATCTATGTAAGTATCCCCACCAATATGAAAAGACCTCGTCTTATTCCAACAGTCACTTAATAGAGTTTCTTCTCCAATAGCACCCATAATAACATTTACTATCATCGGAATAAAAAATACAATTATAGCTGCTATAAACATATTCAGAATTCTTTTTAAGCCTTTTTTATCATCTGGGTTATGCACTAAACCAATAATACGAATAATAAGCATAACAATTAATAAAATAGGAACAACAATTTGAATAAGTCCAAGAATATTTTTAACAATCACAAGAATAGGACCTAAAGCCCCATTATCACATGATATTTCCAATATATTCATGTAGTCACCTCTATTATCATTATATAAAAAAATAAATAAAAGTACAAATAAATATATTCTATAATTTAGTTTAAGCATAAATAAATTTTAATTGCTTTATAATAAAAAACTAGTATAATAATATTTAATTTGTTTTAAAAGACATAGAACATAATCAAAAAAATTGAATTTTAAAATAAATATTGTATAATAAACAATAACCATGAAGGAGGAATTAAAATGGAAATACCAAAAATGTTAGTTGAAGATATAAAACAATTTATAGAAACTTTACGTTTAAATGTTGATAAAGAAACTTTTGTTAAAAGAACTGAACTATATCGCAGTTTGCTTAATAATTATAATTATAAAATAGAAGATATAGCTACTATAATGAGAGAATTAAAACCTATAAGCCCAGATGATTATAATCTAGATTATTATGCTTTAGCGTTAGCACATGCTAAAAGTCAGAGAAAAGAGACACTTAAAACAAAAGAAGCTGTGATTAACTATCTTGAAAGTATAGGAATTATAATAGAAACAACCTCAGATAATAAAACAAATCAAGAATTAATAGAGAAAATTAAAACCTATTTTTCGGTTCCATACTTTCGCCAAAAATATGGCTTCCAACTTGAAAGACAAAAGCCAAGCTTTGAAATTAAAGACATTGAAAGTTTTATGAAATTAGCCGGAAACAACTATATAAAGCTCAAACGTAGTCAGAATATATTTGCGTTATTTGGAGAAATTGTAACAAGACATAACATTAATCGGATTGATAAAAATGGTGCTTATTTTGTTGAGGAACCTGTCTCAATAGATAGTAAGAAAACATCTTCTGAAATTGCAGAAGCAATAAATCAAGAATTATTAGCACTTGCATATAGTGCTCATCAGGCTGGTATTAAAAGCCAGACTGGTCTTACGCCTCTTGATAAATATATTTCTAGATTTGAAGAAATATCAAAAATGCAACCATACATTCCATCAGAAGAAATTCCAGAATCACTTAAGTGGAATGTGAGCCTCACTTGTATTCAATTATCTCTATGGAGAGACCTCTATTTAAGCTTTTTGGAAGATTCAGAAAAAGTTTCCAAGGAGCAACTACCTAAAATAACAGCTCAAATAAATAATATGAATGAGGTTTTTACAAAAAGGTTAAAACAAGAATTTAATTTACCTGATAGCTTTCTAAAAAGTATTGATGACGAAAATCTTTTTATAACAATATTAAGAAATTACTGTGCTGATTATTTATATGGTTCAACAACAAAAACTGAAGAATTAAATGTTAATATAGCTATTGACTTTCTTAATTTTTCAGCAGCAAGAAGAGACATTAATGCTATCTTTACAGAAGAAGATTTGGCTAAAGCTTACATAGATAATTGTTGCAGAGCTTATACGAAAACCCTAAGAAAATCTTAAGGTTTTTTTGTTTAAAATAAACTAGAGAGATAATACTACAACAGGAAAAATTGCTAATACCATGGTTAATAATATAA
>CACZQK010000103.1 GCA_902783315.1 uncultured Erysipelotrichaceae bacterium
TACTTATATTGATAATGAAGTAAGTAATAGCGAAGTAGATAAATCATTTGGTGAAGGTATAAAAACACAATTAACAAATATTATTAAAAGTATTGAGACATCAAATGAATTAAAAGATATCTTTGCTAAAGAAACATATATTAATCAATTAAAAGATAGATTTAATAATGATTTGGACAGAGAAAAAACTAGATTATTACAAAAAGAAGAAACTACTGGTGAAGTAGAAATAGTTATTAATAGAAAGACTATTAAAGTAAATGAGTTATTAAATAGATCTTATGATATTAGTAATAAAGATGATGTTGAAAAATATCTTGAAGAATTAAGAAAAAAGATATTAGAGGCATTAGAAGAAAATAAGAATTTAACTATAAGATAAGGAGTATGAATATGGATACTTTTGAAATAAGCATAAAAAGTGATGAAGATGGATTCATTCTTCTTCAATGCAGCCTATGTGGAGAATTTTTTAAAATATTAGCTAGTGATTGGAATGATGAATCAACTATCAATATTTGGTGTCCATATTGTGGTTTAATTGGTGAAAATTATTTTACAGATGAAGTAATTGAAATTGCAATGAGAATTGCTGAAAATGAAGCAAATAGAATATTATATAATGAATTTAAAAAGCTTGAGAGACAGACTAAAAATAATAAATATATGAGTTTTAAAAGTGGAAACAAACCGATTGATGAAATAATAACTCCTATTAAACAAAGAGTCGACAACTTAGAAACTAAAAAATATAAATGCTGTAATTCGGAGGCAAAGATAAGACCGGTTGCTATTGCTTCTGGTAGTTATTGCCCACTGTGTGGAGGTGCTGATTTTGAATGATGTAATAAATAAAAAAGAATTAAAAAAACAAAGTAGAGATTTTAGGACGATTGCTAACAGAACTTTAACAAGTGATTTCCAAATGTTTAATAATAATTTAAAAAGGTTACTGGTTTTTATTAAATCTAATCATACAATCATGAATTACATAAACTCGTGTATTGATAATAGTGAAGTGTTAGAACCAGAAAACGAATATAATCAGGTTTGTGGAACATATGGATGTGTGTTTGAAAACTATTTGAGTGAAGAGGAAGAAGTTGCTTATACATTTAAAATATTAGAATTTATTGTTGATAATAATAAAGATTGCAGGAGCTATATTTTAGGATATTCAACATCAACAAAATACCAAGATAAATTAAAGGGTTTTTGTGACAATGTTATTGAACCATTTATTAATTATATAGATGGTAATTATGAAAGGATATTTATAGAAATGGGAATGGATGAAAATGCAGAATTTAAAATTATTAATAATGGTGGACAAGTTAACATTGCAAAAGATTATGCAAATATAAATGCAAATCAAATTAACAACAATGACATCGATTTGATTATAAAAAAAATAAAGGAGCATATCGAAGAAATTGCTAATAGTGAAGATAGATTAGAGATTATTGATACAAGTGAAGCATTACAGAGGGAGTTAAAAAATGGAAAACCAAAGAAAGCAATAATTAAATCATTTATCACGTCATTACAATCAAAACTGCCTAATATAGCAACTGCTATAGAGGTTAGTGCAGCAATAACTGAGCTTATCAACTTTGCACAACAATTTTTAAAATAGGAGGATCAAAATGGATAAAACAGTATTAAAGAATTTTGCTATTGAATCTAGAAAAGATTTAATGGAAAAAATTGATAGAAAGATTAAATTATTTTATGTTGGTGAAGAATTTAAAAAAGAAAACAAAGGCGATGTTATAGTTTTATCCAATGATAAACATACTTTAACATTAACTAAAGAAGAGAATAGTAATAGAGATAGATTATTAAAAAGAATTATTGAATTGGGATATGAACGTGTAGTAGAGGAAGCGGCTTATACATGGTTTAATAGATTAGTTGCTATTCGTTATATGGAAATTCATGACTATTTACCATTAACATCTGATAATCAATCAATTGGTGTGAAAGTTTTATCTTCTGATAATAATTCTGCAAATCCAGACATAATGAAATTTACAATATTATCTAATCCAAATTTAGATATAAATTTCAATAAAGAAAAATATGCTGAATTAACAACCACAGATGAAAAATTTAAATATGTATTGCTTTTAATATGTAGAAAGTTAGGAAAGGTTATTCCACAGGTATTTGATGGAATTACTGATTATATAGAATTACTTATACCTGATAATATGTTAGGTGAAAATGGTTTTATTTATAAACTTATAAATAATATAAGTGTTTCTAACTTCTATGAGGTTGAAATAATTGGATGGTTATATCAGTATTACAATCAAACTGAAAAAGATAAAGCTATGGCAAAAAAAGGAGTTTATTCAAAAGAAGAAATTCCATATGTAACTCAATTATTTACACCTGATTGGATTGTAAAATACATGATTGATAACACTTTAGGAAAGTATTATTTAAATAGTGACTCAAAAAATGAACAATTAAAATATTTGATTAACGATAAAAATACAACTTTTAATAATGTTGATATCAAAACAATTAAATTTATAGATCCATGTTCAGGTTCCGGTCATATTTTAATATATGCATTTGATATTTTTTATAAAATATATATAGAATGTGGATATAATAAAAATGATATTGCTGAAAATATACTTAAAAATAATTTATATGGCTTGGACATCGACGATAGAGCTGGTCAATTATCGATTTTATCTGTTATTTTAAAAGCTAGAGAATACGATAAAAATATTTTTAATAAAGAGATTATCAAAAATATAAATATATGCAGTATTCAAGAATCTAGTAATATTAATCTTTCATTCTTTGATGATAACAAAATTCAAGATAGTAATGTTAAATATTTAGTTGAAATATTTAAAAAAGCTAAAGAAATTGGGTCATTATTAAAAGTTGATTATAAAGATTATTCTATGATTAATACTGTTTTTGGAGATAACATAATCGGATTATCACTAATTGAGCAAATTACTCCGCTAATTAAACAAGCAGAAATTCTATCTAACAAATATGATATTGTTGTAACTAATCCTCCATATTTACCAAATTCAAAAATGTCTGATGTTTTAAAAAAATATTTAGCTATTCATTATAATAATTCAAAATTGGATTTATGTACGGCTTTTATGGAAACTGGATTATTAAAAAACAATGGCTATTTAGGAATGATAAATATGCATAGTTGGATGTTTTTACCAAGTTTTGAAAATTTAAGAAGAGAAATAATTAACAATAAATATATTTGTTCTTTATTACATTTAGGCCCTCATGCATTTGAAGAAATTTCTGGAGAAGTTGTGCAAAATGCAGCATTTATTATTAAAAATTCAGTACCAAGCAATGAATTAAGTATTTATATAAGATTAATAGATTATACAAATTATAAGGACAAAGAAGAACAGTTTATATCTAGTTTATCTTCAAAGAATAATTGGTATATAAAAAATACAAAAGATTTTAATGATATTCCAGGGCTAAATTTATCTTATTGGTTATCGAAACATGAATTAAATCTTTTAAGTGGTGAAAAAGTATCAGATTATGGTTCTGCAAAACAAGGAATAGCAACTGGAGATAATGATAGATTCTTACGTGAGTGGTATGAAGTTAATTTTGAAAAAACTTCAATAAATAAAGATGAAATGCCAACAAACTATAAGTGGATTCCATATAATAAAGGTGGCACACCAATTAAATGGTATGGAAATTATGATTACGTCGTAAATTGGGAAAACGATGGATTTGAAATTAAAAATTTTTATTCAAAAGATGGAAAACTAAGATCAAGACCACAAAATTTAGATTATATATTTAGAGAAAGTATAACTTGGAGTCTTACAAGTAGTAATAGTTTTAATGTAAGATTAAGAAATGCTGGCAGTATTTCAGATATAAATGGAATGTCATTATTTTTGAATAATACAAATTATGAAAACTATTTTTTAGGTCTATTGAATAGCAAACAGTCAGAAAGATTTTTGAATTCCATTAATCCAACGATGGCTAATCAATCAGGAGATGTAATGAAAATTCCTGTAATCATTGGAGAAGATCGTGTACTTATAGAACAATTAGTAAAGGATAATATAGATATAGCAAAAAATAATTGGGATTTATATGAAGAAAGTTGGGATTTTAAAACTCATCCATTTCTAAATTATAGTCAAGATTCAATCGAAAGTAGTTTTAAACTATACAAGAGTGAGTCTGACAATAATTTTGCACAATTAAAAAAGAATGAAGAATTGTTGAACGATATTTTTATAAGAATGTATGGCTTAAATAAAATAATAGATAGTCATCTTGATGATAGTGAAATAACGTATAAAAAGGCAAATTTAAAGAAAGATATAAAATCATTAATATCATATGCAGTCGGCTGCATTTTTGGTAGATATTCGCTTGATGATAAAGGATTAATTTTTGCTGGAGAAAAGTTTGATATAAGTAAGTATAAAAAATTCATTCCGGATGAGGATAATATTATACCGATAGCTGATTCAGAAAGTGTTTACTATAATGATGATATTATAGGTAAATTCAAAGAATTTATTAAGGTAGCATTTGGAACAGAAACATTAAATGATAATTTGAATTTTATTGCTGATAATCTTGGGAAAAAAGGTACGGAATCAAGTGAAGATACAATTAGAAGATATTTTGTTAATGATTTTTATAATGAACATGTAAAAATATATCAAAAAAGACCAATATATTGGCTATTTGATTCAGGCAAAAAGAACGGATTTAAATGTTTAATGTATTTACATAGATATGATGAACAAATTGTGTCTAAAATAAGAACAAAATACTTACACAATACATTGTCAATCTATCAAAGAACAGTTGAAGAAATAGATTATAAATTAAATAATGAGGCATTAAGTACAACTGATAAACGAGAATTGCAAAACAAAAAAGCTGATTTAAACGGAAAAATCACTGAGTGTAATGAATATGAAGAAATGGTTGGTAATGTTGCAAATAAAATGATTAAATTAGATTTGGATGATGGTGTAATAAACAACTATGCTAAATTTGTAGATGATAATGGTAAATCTATATTAGCTAAAATAAAATAGGAGGAAGAATTATGTCTGATGAAGTTAAGGAATTATTAATTTCAATGATTAGTTCACCAAATACTAAAGATAGAAAAAGAAAAATAATATTCTGGTATGATCCTAAAGAAGAATATTTAGAATATGTTAATGATTTAGTATTGGATGAAGGCACAGAATTAATAATATTTAAAGATAATAGTTTTAAAATTAGATATCATATAGAAGTTGAAGAACTAAATAAAGATATAGTTCTTTACCTTCCATTTGATAGAAAAAAAGGATTGGATAATGAATTATTAGATTTAGAAACAGCTAATAGCGATTGTATATTTAATCCTGATAAAACAACAATGCTTTTAAAAGAATTTAATTTGTCTGATGTTGAACATAACATTATTAAAAAGTATGAAAAGTACTTTAAAGATAAACAAAGAAAACTTAGGTTTGCTACGTTTGATGAGGTTGATAAAAATAATGATAATATTGATTTAATAATCACGGCTTGTTTATTAAATCTTAAAACAATTAATTTAGATGAGATTTTAAAAGCAATTGTTATTGGTTATTATGAAGACAAAAAGAAGATTGAAGATTTATTTAAATTAGGTGATAGTGTATTTATTATTGACTTAATAAATAAATACTTTGGATCTACTATAAAAGATGAAACAGAACTTGAATTATTATTTAAATCATTAGTATTCTCATATTTTGCTAGTGATTTGGATAATTTAAATGAAATTAATAGATATAGCAAATATTTATTAAGAAAAAAGACAAATGTTCATATATTTGTAGATATGTTAATGAGAGACGAAACAACAAAGAAGTATTTTGAAAAAATTTCATCTTTAGTTGAAAAAGAGTTTGGTATTGTAGAGTTAGTTAATACTCTTGATATGGAACATTACAAGCATAACGATGCATTTATATGTATTGATAAAGCAATAACTAATTATATATGTGATTCTCTAAATAGTGATGTGGGAGAATATGATAGATATAGAGAAGTTATTAAAATAAGAGAAGGTAAATACTTCTATAGTAAATTATCTAATGAATATAATACTTTAAAAGTAGCTTGTGATTTTTTAGAAAATATTGATTCAATTAAGAATCAAATTAGAGTTAGTGATATTGATACATTCTCTAAATTATATATAGATACTTTATATGAAGTTGATACATTATATAGAAAGTTCTATTATTACTTTGATAAAGTAGATATTAATGAAGAATTTAAACAATTAAAAGAAAAGATAGAAAATAAATATGTTAATAACTTCACAAGTGATTTATCAATAAAATGGAGTGAAACAATAGAAGATCTTCCTAAATATGATTCAAATAGAATGATGTTACAAAATACATTCTTTAAGAATTACATTAAACCA
>CACZQK010000104.1 GCA_902783315.1 uncultured Erysipelotrichaceae bacterium
ACAATTTATCTGAGATTTCAAGATAATTCTTATGTGTAAGGTATTGATTTGAAATTTTGTAAGTTTTATGTAAAAATAGTTAGAAAGCAAATTAATTAGCAAAAAAATACGATAGGGATTAGTAAGGTGATTATGTTGCTTAATGTTAATAAAAAAAGAGGTGTTTAAAGTGATTCGATTAGTAAAAAAAGGAGATATTAAATATTTAGCGCCAATATATAAAGATTTATATGATGATGCAGATATTGGTGAAAACTGGACAATAGAAAGATCTGAAGAATTATTAAATTATTGGTATAATAAACAAGAGGATTTATTTTTTGTTGCCGAGGAAGATGGAAAACCAGTAGGTGCTATTATGTCTGGTGTTAAATCGTGGTTTGATGGTTTGAGATTGATTGATACAGAAATATTTGTGTCAAAAAGTTATCAAAAAAAACATCTTGGAAGAGCTTTGATGTTAGAACATTTAAAACAAGCTAAGATAAAGTATAATGTTAAAACAATAGAGTTTCATACGTATGGAGCTGAAACAGAATTTCCTCAGACTTGGTACAATAGGCTAGGTTTTAAGAAAGATAATGAATTAATAATCATGAATGCTGATGTAGATGAGGTTTTAGAGGTGTTGGGATATGTTCCAATGAACAATATTGAAGATGAATTCCATGATGTTGTTAACTTAAGTTATTCAGAAATTGGTAATTTGTATACTAAATTGCAAAGAGGTGATAAAGCATTTATGTTTGACATGCTACCAGATTATGCCTTCCTTGATAATGATGATGAACGGAACTACCTCGAAAGAAGAATTACTGCTATGAAAAATGGGGCAGAAGTTTCACTTTATCTTATTGGGGATAAAACTAGAATAAGCGAGTTACGGGATAATAAACTATTTAATTATACTATTAATTCTTGCTATAACAATAGTAAAATATATATAATAGATAGTAATGAAATTAAGGATGCATGTCCTGATGAATACTATCAATTAGCGCAAGGGTTATACTTTTGTAAAAGAGCCAATGGTTCAAAAGAATCTTTTAGGGATTTATGGACAAATAATGATAATATAGGTTTATTAATAAAAAACAAAAAGATTAATGATTATATAGAAAAATGTGTTGATACTATTGTTGCTAAAATTAATAATAATCAAATACCTTGCGTTGAAAAAATAACTGCTAAATAAATAGATGAAAGGAGAAGTAATGATATTAAAGGGTTGGAACTTATTTGAAAAGACTATTCTATTTGGGGGTATATTACTTATTTATTTGATAGGCTTTGTATTTCATGCTAACCTCTTGTCAATATTTTGTAGTATGCTTTGCGTAGTGACGGTATTATTCCTTGCTAAGGGTAATAACTTGGGAAATGTTCTTGGTATTTTGGGGTCCGTCTTGTACATTATAGTTTCTTATAATAATAAGTATTATGGGGAAATATTAATATACGTTTTTTTGATGATTCCTATGTATGCAATAGGAGTGTATACTTGGTTAAATCATAAAAATAAGGATACTAATTCAGTTGAAATAAATATGATTTCTAAAAAGGAGTGGACTCTTGCTTTCTTAGCTTTTGTGGTAGCATTTGTTGGTATATATAGTTTATTAAAAATATTTGCCACTAGTACATTATATTTATCAACGATATCTGTTCTTTTAAATTTGTTTGCAGTTTATCTGCAAGTTAGAAGAAGTCGATTTTGTTTTTGTTTTTATTTAGTAAATGATGTAGTATTGTTTTTTTTATGGATAATACCTGTTATAAATGGTAATTATACTTCCATTCCAATGATATTAAATCCTATAATTAATTTTATTAGTGACTGTTATGGTTTTTATAATTGGCGAAAAATAGAACTAATCCAAAAAAGTAAGCTAAATACATAAATATGTGGTGATAGAAAATCTTTGAAAGATAAATTAAGTGCTTCTAGAATATAAAATTTAATAGGTATTATTACGTTAGATTTGACAACTTAGTTGAAGAATGATATATTAATGCGCAAAAAGGAGTGTTAATAAATGAAAAAGGGAATTGAAGTAGTTAACTTAAAAGATTATCCAGAACATGTAGGAACAGTAGTTGAGTGGCTTTTTTCAGAATGGGGGAATAATAATTTTAAGTATTGGGATTCTTGGGTTAGATATTCTTTACAAGACAATCAAGTACCTATGACATTAATTGCTTTAGTCGATGGTGAACTAGCTGGTACTATTAGTTTATGGAATTGTGATCTTCAATCTAGACAAGATTTATGGCCTTGGGTAGGTGGATTATATGTTGATGAAAAGTTTAGAGGCCGAGAGCATTATAATCAAAAACTTGGATTACTATTACAAAAGAATGCTTTTGAACAACTAAAAAGAATGGGATATAAACAGGCTTATGCTTTTACTGAAAAAGATCCTAATTATTACCTAAGAAATGGATGGGATTGTATGGGTGAAATTCCTGATGAAAGTGATAAGATGGTTACTTTAATGAGAAAAAAAATTTAACTAGGGTAAAAGGTTGAAAATAATTGATATTTATAATAACTATCCTATCCCCAAAGATCTACAAATGTATGTGTTAAGAGAATAATTGTAGATACTTTGAAAGACAAATACATAAATAAGTTGTAAAATAGTATACAATTAGTAGATTATGTATTCAAAATCTCCAATAAAGCTTATTCATGTTATAAATATGGATAGATAAAAATAGAGATGTATGTTTAAAGTGGAGTGAATATTATACATTGATATCTAAGAAAAATGTATAGTGGTGAATTTTGGGTTAAAATATAAGTTCTAGCAAATACATAAACTTCTTTATTTAAATAATAATTATAATAATAAATAGTAGGTGATAATATGAAGAAAGTATTTTTATTAATAGTAGGATTTATTATATTTAGTTCAATTAACGTAGAAGCAGCTGTATGTACTGATTATCTTACTTATATTACAACACAAGATACTGAGGCTGTAATTGGTTCAATGAGTGCTAATCCTAAAGAAATTTATCTAGAAAAGGGAACTATATTTGAAGAATGTTTTATAGCAGATGTTGGTTATAAAGTAATTTTAAGTAATGGTGAATATGCAGATAGTGTTCGTAGTGGTACATATGAGTTAAAGGAACAGTTTGATTTAAAAAAGGCTCATCAAGTAAAGAAAACTGAGTATGAGGTTTATTCTGATGGTACTGATGTTTATTCTGATCCAACTCCTATTACTAAAATTGGTAATATTTTAGGAAACTCTAAGGTGAAAGTATCATATTATTATGGGCCATATGTTTACGTAACCGATGGAACAATTGAAGGATGGGTTTATAATCAAAATTTGGTTGATGCGAATAAAATAGAAGGTCAAATTAATGATAATGATAGTCATACATCTGGCAGTAAATGGATTATTATTTGGTCTACTGTATCATTGCTGTTAATAATAATGATAATTTTCATAGTAATAAAGAAAAAAGCTAAAGATGTGAACTAATTACATCTTTTTATTTTGGAAAGAGATAAGTTTATAGTATAATATTATTAGTTTGAAGAAAGTCAATATGATATTTTATACTAATACTAGGGAAAACTTCTTTAAATTATAGCCTATAATACTGAAAATGAAATGTCTGTTACTAGTGTTTTTTAATTGGTTGATGATAATTTAATTGCTAATAAAGTTCTTATAAAATGAAGGTAAATTAAATATATAATTCTATTTTTTAATAAACAATTACTAAATAGTATTAAAAACAGATAAAAAGCTGACTAAAATATCATATAATTTTAGATGTGATGATGGGACCAATACTTTAAAAAGAGGTGAAATATATGAATGTAAAAATTTATCATAGTATAACAAATGAAGAATTTTTAGAAGTAATACAATCTGTTGGATTTAAAACTTATAATAATGAGCAGGTAACAAAAGCGTTAGGAAATACCATGTATATGGTTAAAGTTGAAGTAGATGGCAAGTTGGCTGGAATTGGACGCGTCGTTGGTGATTATAGCATTGTATGTTGTCTTTCCGATATTTGTGTTAAACCGGAATTTCAGAAAAAAGGTATTGGCTTAATTATTGTAAATGAATTAAAGAAAATGATCGAAGAAGGAGTAAAAGAGGGAGAAAAAATGCAGATTGAGTTAACTCCTACTGCAGGTAACGAAAAATTTTATCAAAAAGCTGGATTTAAATATAAACCGGATGTAATTACTGGCATGTATTTATGGATAGAGAAGTAATATAGAGAAAATATAAACTGGTTGGTGTTGATTTAGTCAATAACAATATAAATATAAAGACCAATACGAAGCTGGTATTAGGTATTTTAAAATCTAAAATGATATAATATATTAGAAAGAGTCCTTTAAAGGAACAAAAAAGAAAGTGACAAGTTATGAATAATGATTCAGAAAACAATAGTGTTGCAAAAAGTAATATCAATTGGGTGATTACAGTTTACAATAACTTTTAGAAAAAGTCTTTGTTTCTAAATTTTTGTGCAGATTGATATCTTACATGCTTTATTAAGATTAACTAAAAATGATATAAAAATGCTGAAAATACTTTTTTTAAGTGTTTTTAGTAAGAACTGAGCTATTGATGTCATCGTTGATACAATATATAAATAATTACTTTATATATATTTTTATTGCTTGGAAATGGTAATTATTCTGATTGTTGACTAAATAAAAATTATGATATAATTGCAACTGGTGATTAAATGAAAAAAAATAATAATAAAAATAATAATATAATTTTAGCTAAAAAAATTTTATATAAAATTAAAAATAAAGTTGAGAAAGATAGAAAGGAACCAACAGGTAATCAAAATTGTTTATTATGTACTTGGTGTGCAGAGTTGCAATTCAGAAATATTGATGTTTTGCCTAGGCCAGTTTACTCCCCAAGAGATATAATTTTTAAATATCCAAATGCAAATATAGTTAAATACCATAAGAAAATATTTTTTAAAGATAAATATGAATTAATAAAAAAAGTGTTAAAGGGTAAAAGATTTTATTGCCATGTGAATTGGGAAAATTCTTCTGGTGGGCACGAATTTCTTTTGTTAAATATTGATAATGAAGTATTTGTCATGGATTCGCAAGCCGGTTTATTGGAAAATGTTAATAGTGATGGAGCTAATTATTATTTGAAAAACATCAACTATGAAAAATCTTTTATAGTAAGAACTGATAATAAAATAATTAATAAAGACTTATTAAAATATAATAATTCCAGTTATATTTTAGAGTTTGATGAGGAAAAGGATTTGAAATATTTATAAGAATAAATCAAATAAAATACCGTCTTTTTAATGCTATAATTGAATAGAAATAGAGTTGTTCCTGTAGATAATAAACTTATTGAGTTATTATGACATCTTCTTTAAAATATATTGATGATGCCGATTGTATTGTAATCAATTGTGATATATTATTTGAACTTTCAAGCACTGAAAAAGAAAATAGAGAATTAGCAAATATAAGAAAACTGCTTAATGATAAATCTGGAAAGTTAAATATGAATGATAATTTTACTAATTGTTATAATGATATAGTAGAATATATATTAAATAAAAATAAAAAAGGTTTAATTGAAGGTAATGTTATTCAAAATATTGATCCTGATTAATTGAAAGGAAAAATAATTATAAAAAGAACTGCTTCATATAAGAGTTTTAAAAGAATAATTAAGAGAGATTATCAGAATGAATACTTTATGAATTTAGAAAAAGAAAAACATAAATATTTGTATAAATTAACTAGACTTTATAAGATAAGAAAAAGAAGAAAAAATGTCCTTAAACAAGCTAAAGACATAGAAAAGACAATTGAAACATACAAAAGAAAGTGGTGATTATGGTGGGTAATTACGATTTAACATTTTTTATAGCACAAGTATTTGGTATTATTTCAATAATACTCAATATTGTAATAGTTCAATTTAAAACGAAAGAAAAAATGTTAATTGGCATGATTATATCTAATTTAGTTGTGGCGACACAATTTTTCCTATTAAATGCTATTACTGGTGGAATAATATCATTAATCAATGTAATTCGTTGTATTATATTTTATATGTTTAAAAAAGTTCATAAAAAACCATCGTTGCTTGTGTTACTAATATTTGAAGTAATTGTAATTGTATCAGGAATTATCAGTTGGCAGAATATATGGAGTATATTACCAATAATTGCTACAGCTACCTATACATATGGAATATGGCAAGATGATGTTTTAAAAATAAAATATATATCTGCAATAATAGGCTTTGAATGGTCAATATATGATATTATGGTTAGAGCTTATGTCAGCTTTGTTCAAGGAATTATACAAGTTATATCTGCAATTGTTGCAATTAATAGGTATAAAAGCCCAAAGATGAGGAATGGTGTTTAATATGGATAAAATAGAAAATTTATTAAAACAAGAAGGACTTACAATTGATGAAATTAATTTGTTAAATAAAATAAATTATTTAGCAAATGAAATAGATCGAGATACTAGAATTATTTGTCAAGGGGAATGGGATTCTCAAGATGACATGGAAATGTTAGCTTCGGTGAGGGAGGAACTTTCAAAATTTGAAAAAGAGTATGCTAGTCTTAGGCCAATTTCAACAGTTTTAATGTTAGATCCAGTAATTAAAGAAAAGTATGATAAGATACAAGAGGTTGATACCACATCTTATTATCATGGATTTCAGCATATTAAAAATGTTGTTAAAATTATGAAAAAATTTATAATAGCATTCAATATAGATGATGTTACTGCTGATAAGCTTCTTACGGCTACTATTTTTCATGATATTGGAAGAACTAATGTTGGAAAAGACCATGATAAGTTTAGTGCAGACTACTTTACTGAATATATGAGACAAGATGATAATGCCTTATTTGCAAGAATAAGCATGAAAGATAAAGATATTTCAGAAATAAAACATGCAATTTTATTACATGAACAAAAAGAAAATTTAGATAAACTAGATGATTTTCAGTTGTTAGTAAACTTTGCTGATAAACTTGATGTTACAAAAGAAAGAATTAATTTGAATAATCCATTAGATCCATCATTACCATCTTATAAATTTGATTTGTTTAGAGAAATTTATCTAGATGTTAATGATCTGAATATCATTATTGATGATGGAGCATTAGTATTAAATTTTGAGTGTAATGATAATATGACATTAGAACGATTATATTCTATTCCGTTTATGCAAGTTGTAGATAAAATACACAAAGAATTAGCTAGAAGATATAAATTAGAAGCAATAGTAAATATATTTACAAACTTAAAAAAAGCATCAAAATAATGTAGTATTTGATACTTACACCGATGGTTAAACTTTTAGGGTGAGGTGATAACAATGACTATACATTTGGATTCTGATTTGTTTGAAATTGTAAAATGTGGTACCAAGAACATTGAAGCAAGAGTAAATGATGAAAAAAGGAAAAGATTAAAGATTGGAGATCGAATAGTAATTTTAAAAAGACCAGAGGATATTGAACAAATCACAGCTATTATTGAAGATTTGATCTATTATGATAATTTTGTTGATTTAGTAGCAGATTATACTATTGAGGAATTATATTTAAATAAATACACGAAAGAAGAATACTTAAATTTGTTAAAAAGTTTTTATTCCGATGATGAAATAAAAAAATATGGTACTGTTGCCATAAAATTTAGAATTATGGGCGAAGTTAGTTAAAATAAAAAATATTAAAAATGATAAAGCAGCAGTATTTGATGGGTGATTAAATCTTCAAAAGAAGAAGTGATGGAAATATATGATGATTGAAAGTATAAAGGATTATACTAATTTGTTAAGTGATGAGGAATTGATGACTTTGGCAAATAAAATATATATGATAATAGATTTTATGAAAAACGATTATCCAAATCATAAAAAATGGTTTTTTACTAAACAATTGCCTGAGACGTTATATAGTGATAGAAGAAATATACTATTTGTAAAGGATAAAAATGAGGTAATTGGTGTAGCTAATCTTCTAAAAGATGAAAATAAGAAGAAAATATGTACATTATATGTTAAAAGTGAATATCAAGGACAAGGTATAGGATCCACGCTAGTAGAAGAATCTATGAAATGGTTAAATACAAAATATCCAATTATATCTTTTACTAAAGAAAGTTATAGTATTTGTAAGCCATTTATTGATAAATACAATTGGAAGTTAACAAGAATAATAAAAGGACTTTATAAAGAAGACGTAGAAGAATTATTTTTTAATATTCCTGAAAGTAATA
>CACZQK010000105.1 GCA_902783315.1 uncultured Erysipelotrichaceae bacterium
ATATAATATATGTAATAGAACTTATAATTAACATAAATATTATTATAATAGAAATTCCCGTACCTGTATTAGGATTTCTCAATGTATCAAGTACATTAATTGATTCTATTTTTCTATATTTTGGTTTTATTAATACATCTGTATCTGGCATTGTAAATTCATATTCGTTTTTATTATTTGTTTTTCTATAATTAATCTTATTATTATTCTTATCTATCATTTCAATTGATTCTACTTCATAACCATCTTGTGGTTCTACTTTAAATTTAACAGTGTCTTCATATACTATAGCAGTAGCATCATTTACTTCTATTTTTATTTTTTTTGTATTTTTATTATCTTCAACATTAACAGCATTTTTTACTTTCTCATAACTAGGTATTATAGTTACATCTGTTTCTGGCATTGTAAATGTATAATTCTTATTATCTGTAGTAGTATATTCTATTTCATTATTTTCTTTGTCTATTATTGTTATAGTATTAACTTGATATCCTTTAATTGGGGTTACTTTAAAATTAACTTCTTCTCCAGCTTCAACTTGTGTTAAATCCTCTATATTAATATTAATATCTTCTGTTTCATTTTTTATTTCTACATCTATGCTATATTTTGAAATTAATTTATCAGCTATGTATGGTTTTTCTTCTGTTCCATCTCCTTCAATGAAAGTAATATCTTTTTTTAATGAAATAACAGGTCTTATATATTTCTTTGTAGTAACAGCTGTATCCTTAATTTCTCCGTTTTCCGCAAAATAGAAATTGGTCTTGTAAGTATTTGGGGTCATTGACCATAAATCACCTTTGTTGTTTATATAGGTTCCACTTTCGTTTAAACTTGCCTTTATTTCATCATAAGTAATTGTTGCGATTGGATACTTCAATCCACCATTTCCATTTAAAGAAGAAACAGAATATTTATCAACATTTCTACTACATCTGAAATCTGTGATTGAATTATCAAAAATGATATTTGCTGCATAATTACCAAATAATTCTTTAATATCAAATTTTTTATTATTACAATAAACTGTATCTTCAATAAAATTGCTATATTTTATTAAATTCATTTCATACCATAAATCAATGTATTTTTTTAGGTTTGAATCATTAGAACCTAGATTATTAAATGTAGTATCAATTAAATCTTCAAATTTCTGCCCATTTTCTAATGTTGTATGAGTATTATTAAATCTATAATAAACTTTATTACAATTTTTATTAACTGAATTACATGTATAGCGATATTCATTCTTTATACTATCATTTTTTAGCTTTGTCATTAAAATTGTATCTACCAAACTATAAGTAGTCCCATCCCAACTGACATCCTTGCCATAATACTGAACTCCACCATTGTAAGAACTAATTCCATTATTACATATACTATCTCCCCCACTTCCATTTATATTATATAGGTTTGAGTAAACACATTCATCTTTTGTTAAATCTTTACAATGATAATATCCTATCATATTATCTTCATGAAGACAAAATTCTTCTAAATTATATTTTTTTACATCTATTAATTTATATCCAGAATCAATAGAAACAACATCTTTTCCAAATATAAGTTCAATATTTTCATAATTTTGATAAGGATATTCTACACCAATTATAAGATTACTATCATCGGTTACTTCATAAATTTTATATGGAAAAGACGATGATTTATCAGATTCATAAGAACTAAAAAAGGTATACTTTCCTATTAAATCTTCCGAATTGGAGTTTGTGTATAGCACTGGATTTGAGAGACTATAATATTGCCCAGAAAAGGTATAAGAACTTGCATAATAAAAATTACTGGTTTTTGAAACCGCTTTATAAACTTTTTGGGGCTGTGAAGGTTTAGAGAAAGATTGACTATTAATTGATGTATTATATGTGTATGCAACTTGATTAGCACTTTGATATGCAATTGCAGGGTAATTACTATTTTTTAAAATAGCAACTTTTGAAGTACTTGCATCGTTTATAGATACAATATAATATAAAGTATTACAGGTTTCATCAATATCTTCTTTTTTACAAGTAAATTTATTTAAAAGATTATTATCAAACTTATCACTTTTATATGTATTTCCTGTTAGTTTGAATGTACCTGTTGTATTATCATAAAGGTAACTATCAGAAAAAACAATCGTATTATCAATTGTTAAATTTGAAATATTATTTATAGATGGAAAATTAATTCTATTTTTTGTGCATTTATTATTGCTAGGTGTTCCATCATACAATAGTTTAATTCCACCCGAATCGGTAGTTCTAATAATTTGCCAACAATAATCCCCAAAAATCACATGATTATTAGCATTCGGTCCTTTATAATAATAAATCACGTCTTGAGAAACGTTATTTTCTTCAGCCTTATTTTTAATCTCATCATAAAGATATTTAGATTCTGCATTAACAATAAAAGGCCCAAACATCAAGAATAATAAAATTGGTAATAATAGTTTTTTCATACTTTACACATCCGATTCTCTATCTATTC
>CACZQK010000106.1 GCA_902783315.1 uncultured Erysipelotrichaceae bacterium
ATAAGTATGATTATTAACTATAGCATCTGCCTCAATACCAGTTATTATATTAATATTAAAATTATTATCGATATGTTTATAAGCTTCGCAAGTATCATGATCTGTTATTGATATAACATCAAAATTATTATCTTTAAAAACTTTAATTAAACTTTTAACATCAAACTCTCCATCTAAAGAATAATTTGAATGAGCATGTAAATTAATTTTCATATAATTCACCCCTTCGATTGTTCAATCTCAATTAAATTATCATCAACCAATTTATATTAGTTCTATTTTTGGTGATTTGAATCAACGCCCTTTATAATTATTAATCTTTAAAATCTTCTTTCCAGTCTTTATTAAACATCACTATGCCATCTATAGTAAAGCCAAACTTATTATAGTATTTTTCTTTATCTAATTCAGTAGATAAGATTCTTCTTCCAAAGCCTTCATATCTTTTACAAAAATCATTCATCATAATTTTTCCAAGTCCTTGTTTCTGATATTTAGGTTTAATCAAAAGATATGTTATAAAAACATTAATTGCCCCATCATCAATAGCTGATATTAATCCTACCAAATCATCATTATCCCAAACAGACATCACATATCCACTATTTTTAATAGCAGTATATAATCTATTAGGATATTCTGCTGTTTTCCAACCAACAGAATTAAATAATTCTACTAATTTATTTTTTTCTATTTCTTTTTCATATTTGAAAACGAATTCTTTACTCATTTGTTTTTACCTCTTTATTTAAATATACTTTTTTAGCTATTTTTATCACTATTCTATAGGAATTTCTCATAAGTGATGATTAAAGAAAAAACAACCAGTTTATATTGGTTTTATTTTCATTCATTTAAATCAGCTTCTTGTTTATACTGTAATACTTTTTCCAATACTTTGTAATGGCCTTTACGCATTAGACCTTTATCTAAAATATCTTTTATTTCATCTACACTCATATAGGATATACTTTCAACTTCATCTTTTTGCAAAACTATATCATTCAAATCTATATTCTTCTTTAAATAGAATATAAATCTAACTGGAAAGTCTACACATATATGTCCCAAACTAATTATATTATCATTACTAATATCAACGCCTAGTTCTTCTTTAACTTCCCTTACTATTGTACTAAAAGCATCTTCACCATGATTAATATGTCCACCAGTAGATGAATAATGTCCGCCTTTTTTCTTTGAAGTTTTTTGAATTAAAAATTCTCCTTTATCATTTTCTATATAAATATTAGTTACAGCAATATGCTCATTATCATTAAAAATTTCATCTTTATTTCCTCGTTCAACAACTCTACCAGTTTTATTTCCTAAACTATCATACACATCTAATAATTCCATTTGCCATACCTTCTTTCTGGTCATAATTAAATTGTTATCAACCAGTCTATATTAGTTCTAGTCTCATACGCTGAATCAACTAGCTTATTCTATATCTATCTCTAATCCTACCCCTACTTCGTTAACTTTCATTTGCTTAGTTATTTCAATTTTAGCTTCAAGTGAAACACAGTGGCATGGATATAACAGTTTTATATTATTATCTTTAAAATATTTTATAGTGTTTTGCAAAATTTTATCATTACCATCTTCTATGTAGTAACTAACTGCTGGTTCACCCAAATAATACATATTTATAAAAGTATTATTGTCTTCTAACACTTTAAGCTTCACACTAGTTACCTCTTAAATAAAATCTCAACTTTCAATACCAAGTTCAAATACTATCCTATTTTTGATGCTTTTTAATTATTTTTATCGTTATTTTATATATTTTTGCTTTTTCATCATTGTATAGGAGTTTTTCATAAATGCTGACTACATCAATATTAATCAGTTTATATTAGTTTTATCTTCACTCACTTAGATTAACTCTTTTTTATTAATTATACTACTTTTTATTAATACATCTTCTAAATACTCATTTTTATTTACTTTCAATATTTCTTTAGGATGATAATCATCCAATTTTTTATTAAAATCATATAGTGTATCAATAAGTATATTCACAAAATTTTCATTATTACCTCTAGCATAGCATCTTTGTTTTATTATTTCAGCACTATCCATAGTGGGAAATGCTAGATAATAATCAATTTTATTTTGTTCTAAAAAATTAAGTACATGTTCATGCATAGAAGTTAATACTACAGCATATTTTTCTCTTGCTTCTACAATTGCTTTATGATAATTGGCTGGCCAATCCTTATTAATAGGTCTTACTATTCCTTTTAACTCCTCAGAAGAAATGTTTTCAAATCCTGTGTTATCCCATTTATAATTACTCGATTCTAAATCAATTATATTTGCATATTTATTGCCTAACACTGTTTTTCCAATTGCACCAAATCCTGCAACTACAATTCCTTTACTCATCTTTTCCTCACTTTCTTGCTAAAAAAGCCATAAATTGTGGAAATTCATGATATCTATACCAATAATTATAATCAAGTTCCCTAAGTTCATTTATAGCATAAGATTCACTAAAATCTTCTATCTGAAAACCACACCTTTTTAATAGTTTAAAATGCGTAGAAGGAGAGGCAATAAATAAATTAAATGTAATATCTTCACAAGCAAGATATTCCTCTACTTTAGTAAATGTATTATAATTACCATATATTTTATTTACTTCTTTAGAATTCTGATATCCTAACAATTTAAATTCCTCATTATTAATAATTACTTTCTCACTAGTCCATCTAAGTGGATGCCCAACAGAAAACAAAAAATATCCATCATTTTTTAATACTCTATATACTTCTTTGAACACATTCTCTGGATTATTTGAATAATGAATTACTAAACTACTATATACAAAATCAAAAGAATTATCCTTAAACGGAAGTTCGTGCATATCTCCAACATAAAATTCACAATCAGGATATGTATTTCTAGCAATATTAATACTTTCTTTTGAAATATCAATCCCTACAATTTCAGATACATTAAATTCTTTTAATAGAAGAGATTCATCACCAGTACCACAACCTAATAATAATACCTTTTTTACTTTTAAATCTCTCATCATACTTTTCATCATAGGCTTCTCTACATAAGTATGTGCTCTATTAAATTTACTTAAAATCTCTTCCTGTCTTTCTTTTGCTTTGCTATCATAATCAGTTATCATATAATTCACCTCTTATCATGACTCACCAATCACTTATATTATACTATATTTTTTTTGATTTTCCTATTTATTTAGGCCTACTATTTTCTTATCTTTCAATGGAATTCGCTTACAATGTCGCCACATAAATATATGCAAAAAAAGATAATTACCATTATCCTCATTGGTTTTATAAAATAACACTTTATTTGTGTATTACTTGATAATAAAGGTCATGCAGGCTGTAATCATATTTGCTATCAAAGTATATACTAATATTTTACTTGTTGATTCACCTTTCATAAATTTTTTATATGTAAGATATTCAGCAATAACAACTAAGATTTCAAATAATATTAATTTAGTAAAATAATTACCTGATATAATAATTAATAATAATTGTAACAAAACATTTGTTACTATATTTGTCATTACTATAGTTTTTACATATTTTCTATAATTCATAAATAAAGCTATTATTAACTCAATAGTAATTGTTATCAACAAAATTAAAACCATATTTTTAACATTCAACGAACCTTTTGAATTAATATTCATACTACCATAATCTATTATTACTTTACTAGAAAAATCTTTTCTTATTATTTCATTACTGACTTTTATTTCTCCAGTATCATTATTAATAACAATAATTTTATATCTATTTGGTACCCCAAAATAATGAAAATTATGTTCATGTTCATTATTTCCATTACATGTTCCCCATAAAAGACTATTTCTTGTATTAGCTGAAATCCATCCATTATAATCAATATTATATAACTGCTTAGCTTGATTTATTGTTATATTTCTATCTTTTGCAATTTCATCAAAGTACACCGTTATTCCGTTTTTGTCAATTTTACCAGGTTTATCTGCATCAATTATTCTTCCATTATTAGAATAATTACCATCCGGATAATAATCTTTAGTATCCGTTGCATATATTAGCAAATCAACTATATAATTACTTGTTGTCAAATTTTCTATTTTTATAGTTATGGATGGCTTTTCACCCATATCAGCTTTTACAATACTGGGAAATAGTATAATCAAGGCCATAAAAATAAATACTACTACAACATCTTTTTTATTTTTCATTTATTAAAACACCTCATTTACTTTTTTATTGCTAATAATCATAACATATTGTCAATATTTTTTAAATAATTATGGTAGATTATTATAAATTATTCTTATATGCAAATAGATAATAGCATATGAATAAAAAAACACTTTTAAAATCATTAAAATGGCAAATTTGGTACTAATTGTTGTACTTTATAATATTTATATGTTCTTAAATATTACGTAATTAAAATTTAAAAAATAATTACTTAGTCATATAATCATTTAATAATTAGTTCTTAATTCATATACTATTACTTTTTCTTTTTTTTCTCCAACTTCTTTATCAAATAAAGAAAATTCTACGATTATATCGTATAAATTATTATCTGATATATATTTATAGATATAATCAAAATATGGAATACGACTAAGTTCTTTATCAAAAATAGTTGTTTTAAGATTAAAATCAGGGTTTCTTATGGCATCCCTTACTGATGCAGATGAATCTAATGACAAAGTAGCATAAACTTCTCCATTTGAAAGAAATTCAATTTCCCCAGTAAGTAATTGACTATCCACATAATTTGCCGAACTAACATTTATAGAAAATAAATTGTATCCATCTATTTCATCCAAAACCTTATCAGCAGCAACTTTTAATTTAAATATCCCATTTGGTTTTGATTTATCTCTTATAGCATAATAACATGCTGGATTTTTCTCAATAAACTCTTTTATTTCTTCTAAAGCATCCTTTGTAAATAATTGTTCTGGAAATTTATTTAAACCAAGTTTATTTATTTTTTTTATACTTTCAATCTTATTTTTTATAATCATAATACTCTTTTCATCTTAATTCTTTTTATATTTTTATAAAATACAACACTCATAATTATCATCATAAATGCTAACAAATCAGATAATACTAGTTGTAGTATTGCTACCCAAGCTATAGGTTCTAATGGCCAAGGTTCAATAAATATTGCTAAGCATGCTCTAAATATCCAAACTATAGTTAAAAAGAAATATAGCTCTTTTGCTTCTTTGTTTCGCCCTAATGCTCTTTTTCCCCATATTACCGCAAGCAAACTACTTCCAAACAACAATAATGAGAAACAATAATTCGTATAATCTATTCCTACAATTAAGTTTTCATATTGCATTGGTAAATAATCATACCATTGAAACATAACTGGAACAAAAAAATGCCACA
>CACZQK010000107.1 GCA_902783315.1 uncultured Erysipelotrichaceae bacterium
ATAGTATATCCTGCTGGTACATTTTCTTCTGTCCAAGTATATTTAATTTCTTTACCTTCTTTATATTTTGGTAAGTTCTTGATTGTTGCTTCCCAATTATTTGTTTCATTTAATATAGCTTTTTCTCCGTTACTCAAAGTAATTGTTATTTCGTTTGGCCTTTTTCCATCTTGATTATTGGCATCATCCCATACTTTTTTAACGGTTGCTTCTGTTTTTTCTGGTGTGTGAGTGTTCGTTACTGTGTATCCGGCTTCACTTGTTCCAGATATAGAAATCTGGTATGTTCCCGCTCCATCAACGCCTGTTATTACAGCTGTTTTTTCTTCTTCTACTGTATAACTGATTTTTGATCCTGCAGCATATACATCAAGATTATCCCATGTTGTAGTCCAATTGTTACTTTCTTTTAGAGTAACAACATCTCCTAATTTGCTTCCATCTTTGTATAGTTGAACATCAATGCTTGTTGGTCTTATTCCGTCTTGATTTTCTTTATCATCCCAGACCTTTGTTACTTTTACACTTGTCTTTTCTGGTGTGTGAGTATTTGTAATTGTATATAGTGGTGTATTATCGGAAGCTGCTGCAGCATTATCTGTAATTTCTGTCTTTGTTGTATAACCAGTTGGTACCACTAATTCTTCTACTGTGTATACAATGTCTCTTCCATTTGATTTACGTGGTAATTTTGCCCATGTATGTGACCAATTATTTGCTTTGTTTAATATTACTGGAGATTCAATTGCTACTCCATCCTTTTTTAATTGAACAGTAATTGAGTCTGATCTCTTACCATCTTGATTTTCTTTATCATCCCATACTTTTGCTACTTTTATTTCTGTTTGGAAAGGATTATGGGTATTGGTAATATCATAACCATCTATTGTAGTTGTGTAATAATCTACTTTGTCTTCTGTTATTGTATAAGTTATTTCTTTCCCATCTTTATATTTTGGTAAATTATTGAAACTATATCCCCATTTACCATCAGCAGCAATTGCTACTTCTTTTGTTGCTGTTTTTGTTCCATCGGCTAATAAATTCACTGTAATTGATGTTGGTCTTACTTTATCTTGATCCAATGAATCTATCCAAGTTTTTTCTCCTGAGATATTAACAAATTTATCTTCTGTTTTTCTTGTATTTGTAATTGTATATCCAGATGACATATCTCCTGTCACATTTGAAACATAGTGGATATTTGAATTATCATATACTTCTTTTACATAATAGTTGATTTCTTCATTTGTTGTTGAGTCAAATCTATCTAATTTTGTCCATGTATACTTCCAATTGCTTTTTTCTGTAATTTGTTTTACTTCTTCTATCTCTTCTTCAATGTCGTTTACTTTTTTATATAGTTGAACATCAACACTTGTTGGCTTTACCCCATCGTTTGTATCATCTATCCATACTTTTTCAACATCCACATCTACTAATTGATAAACATTTGTTATTTCTACTGTAAATGAGGCATTATCTCTATCAATTTTACCTGTTACTTTCTTTGATTCTTGATCAATTGAATATGATGTTGATGGTAAGGTAATATTTCCTGTATTATTACTTGCAGTAACATTTGATTTTGAGGCATCAAATACAAAACCTTGAGGTAGTGTTCCTTCTGTTACTTCATAGGTTGTTTTATCGGTTAAGTTCGTTATTAGAACATTCCAGTTTGCTTGTAGTTTAGCTGCAAAAGGTGTTTTACTTGGTGCGTAATAATATCCTGACCATACACCATTCTTTACCTCTTTTGTCCAACCTGCTACTTCGCCTAAATCAACGGTATCATAGTAACCAGTTGATTCATCTTTTTTGCCTAGGTCATAAATCGTTAAGTAAATGCTATCATCGGCTTTAATTCCGTCATCTGTAACTTTTATATTGAAGTCAAATTTTTCATCTTCTTTTGCACTCTCTCCATCTACTTTTTTTACGATATTTAAATTACTTCTTCTATTGTTTTTAGCATTTATTACAATATTGCTTTCGTTTTCAATGACATAAATCTTTCCTGAATTATCGATTTTTACATATTTTGTTCCATTTTCTTCATAGTATGTGTTATTACCCATACCTGTTGGTACTGTATAATTTGTTTCCTCATTTACTAAAACTAGATTTTGTAATGTTCCATCGATAATCATCGGATGTACTGTTTCGGCCTTTAAGTCCCAGTTATAGTATTCACCATCTAGTTCGGCAAATGTATAATCGTGCCCTGTGTCTAATAATTTTACAGAAGTTGTTCCATTATTTGTTACTAATTTCATTAAGCCAGGTGCAATATTAATTCCTTTTACTTCATAACTGTTATCACTGGTTAATTTTGCATCATAAAAATTTCTTCCGTCTCTAGTAACTGTTAAAGTAAGGTCTTTTTGGTCTTTTGAATCCAATAAGTTTTCCCATGCCTTATGAGCTCCTATTTGGAATGACTCTGTTGGTACAGGATCTGGATTTGTATATGGAGCAGTTTTTTCTCCTTCTGTTGTTCTACTATCTGTGTAAGTTAATGTGGCCTCTGTATTAGTTCTTAAATTATAATCTTCTGTTAGATATTTTTTGATATTTACATCTAATTCACTATATTTCTTTGTGCCATTTTTTAATTCTGAGACCAAATCATATGTGTATTGTGATGGGTAAACATCAAAAGTAACTTCATATGTAACTTTATCTTCTAATAATCCTATTGATTTTAAATCCCAAGTTACAGCCCCTGTTGTTTCATCAAATTTAGCTTTTGGTGGTGCTGGATCATCTGTTTCTTTCCATTCTGTTTTTACACCATCTTTAATTTTATAATATTGAAAGCTTGTTGAATCCACTTCTAGTAATTCTACAATAGTAGATGATGTTGCTACTTTATTGGTTGTTCCATCAAGAATTGTTGCATCTTTAATACCTGATTGTTCAATTTCATCCATTATTGCTTTTAATGCTGCTTCTAATGCTTGTGTGTTTGAAGCACTATAATAATTTGTTGCTGGAGCTCCAGCAGCTTTTGTTAATTGTTGCATACGGTCAACGTCACCATATGCCCCTATTGTATAAAATTTCTTTCCTGCGGTTACAATATCTTTTGCATTATCTACTGCATGTTCATAGCAACGAGCAATCGTTGTTGTAGCAGGTATTCCATCAACGGATTGGTTATCACTTCCATTACCATAAACTCCGTAACCATTCATGTTATAATAATGATTGTCCATTGGGTAGTAATTTCCTTTTGTATTTCTGAATGTTGGATTTCCATCAGAAACGAAAATTACGTATGTTTCATCATCATCTTTAAAATCTATGTTATTGGCTGTTATTAATGCAGCTTCCCAGTTTGTACCCCCTGAGGCGTTTAGTCCATTAACGTTTGATTTGAATGTAGATGCTGATGTTGTTATTGATCCTACTTGATTTGCATGTGTGCTAAAGCTTACTAAAGCCATTTGAATTGTATCATTTGGGTAGCCTTCTTTGTTGTTATATGCAAGTAGAGAATCTGCCAAAGAATTTACTGCTGCTTTGGCTGCAGTAAGTCTTGTACTACTTCCTCCTGCATTTGTATTCATACTGCCGGAGATATCTAGAATAACTACTACATTTGCCTTTGCAGGTTTTCTTGTAACATCTCCCGTAACATCTAATGATAACTTATATGTGCCATCATTGTTGTTTGCAATCTCTTTTTTATGTGCTGGTACTTCTCCAGCTGCAAAATAGGTCTTTATATAGCTAGTTATACTTTTGGTTGTTGTTAGGCCTACCATTACAGAGCATAGCAAAAAGATTACTATTAAATATTTTGGTATTTTTCTCCTTCTTACTCTATCTTCTAACATTTCTCTCATCCTTTCTTTTACCGCATTTTTCGCTGTCTTAGTTCACTATCTTAGTTATTTTAAAAACAAAAGTCAAGAAAATTTTAATTTTGTTTTTACAAAATATTTTTCTTGACTTCCATGTGTTATATATATTTTTTTCTTTCTTGTTCCTTAAATTCTTGTTATAAGTATGCAATCTCCCCTTTTTTATTTTATTTATAAAACTCCTATTTTGTATATAAATTATTGAAAATGAAAAGTAAAAGCTAGCCGGCTTTTACTGATTTATTTAATGGATAATTTGTTATTTTTTCAAATGCTTCATGTAAGTTATAATCTTTAATCTGCATACAGATTTCTTTTACTTCATCGTTTGTTAGTCCTTTGTTAATAGCCTCTCTTACAAGGAGAAAACCAATTGGGTATGAGAAACTCTTTAATAACTTGTCTTTTGCTTCTTCTCCATATTCTAAGAAGAAGCTATTTAGTCTTTCAGCAACTAAGAATCCTTTAGTTACTGTTGCTTGCTTTGGTGATTCTATAATACCATCTTCTACAAAGGTTAGTTGTTGGATATTCTCATATCTGAATTGATTATTTTCTATCAGCAACATCATCTCAAATATATAGTACATATATGTCCAATTATAAAAAGCATTAGCTATTCTGAAATATTTCCATTTTGATTCCAAATTTAAATCTAATAAATATTCTTCGGCTTTTATTTCATAATAAATAGATGGGAATTCCCTTAATAGAATACTATCTTTTTTGCCCTTAGCATTCTCTTCAACATATGAATGTATTGTTTCGTGGATTAAAGCTATGACACTTTCAATTGTTCCGTTAAAATTACTACTTATTATTCCTGTATCACAATAATAAGTACCTTTTGTTTGAGATGTTTTTTTATAAGCATTTTCTTCTTGTTCTGCTTCTTTTAATTGTGGTGATAAGTCAATTTGATTTTGGCTTTGCTTTTTATCAAAATGATTTAATAATTCTAGAGATGGATCTAATTTTCTTAAAATCTTTCTTGCAATGATAATTGCATAATCTTCTTGATTTAAATGGATGCTGTTATTTTCTATCCTATCTTTTATTTCTTGTTTATGAAAACTTTTTTCTTTTATCTCATCCAAATATGTAAACATTAAATTTTTAATAGTTTCATAATCTTCTCTTGACAATGATTTACATATCTCTGGATAGACACTTTTTAGATTTTTCTTTAACACTTTTAACTGTATAGTTGCAATATGTAAATTAATTCTATCTCCAACATCTTTTCCTAAAAGATAATCCTTTAGATTCTCATAATCTTTTGCTTGTGATAATAGCTTTATTATACTTTTTCTAGCAAACTTTTCTGGGTTTTCCAAATAAGAAAAGTATAATTCTTCTAGTTCTGTTTCATTATCCTCTTGATTTAGATCATTATATACTTCATCTTTTTCGGAATTAGATGCTCCAGAAATGATTGCTTTTGAGAAATTTGAAATCACATAGGCATCGGTCATATTTATATATAGATAATAGGCATTGTTGTCTTTTTGAATCGATGTGTCTTGGGTCTCATCAATTCGAATTATTATCTTTTTACCATCAAAAAAAGCTCTATAAAAATCAGAATGTTTTTCTATTTCTTCTTTTAATATTTGGGCATAATATTCTTCTATTAAATTCCCATATTCAATACTTATTTCTGGGTTTTTTTCTGTTTTTAATATTCTTGGTTCTTTCTTTGTTAATTCTTCCTTGGCTAGTCTTTCTAATTCTGAATCTATAGTAACATTTCTATAATTTTTAGTAATTTGATAACTAATATATGTTGCTATTGCTTCTTCGCTCATATTTACATCTCCTACTTTATTATTAGTTTGTCTATGTTGTGTATATTTTTAAATTGATATTTGTCAATATCATGTAAATATTTTGTAAACTATAAATTCAATCTCCATTAACTTCATTTATAATAGATCTTTTAAATATTTTCTTTTTTTATTTCTTCTTTATACTTAAAAATATTTTCTGTATTTAATAAATATACTATCATTTCAAAACAATTATCATAGTATTTTCTTAATTTATAATTTGATAAATCTTTATATTTTTTATCTATTTCCCCGATTATTCCCATTTTATTTATTACTAGCTTTATACTTGTGAATACAGATGAATTATATGACTTGTATTTTTCAATATCTCTTATAATATATTGATATATTTTATATAGTATTAATCTTTTCATCTTTATTCCGTTGTTTGTATTGCTTTTATAAGATAATAATAATTCATAGATATCATTTGGCAAAATATTGGTTAGATCATCATAAGAGATGTCTTTTTCTAGGATAATAATTCTATCATCCAAGCCGTATGCTTGATATCCATAGGACTCTAACATTAAGGGAATATTATGTTTTAGGATGCTATTACATTTCATAGATACTTCTATTTTGTCGGAATAATATCTTATGTTTTGTATTAGTAGTTGAATATTTAAAATAAATTCTAAAAAATTTATGAAAGATTCTTTAGTAATTTTTCTACTTTTAATGTTTATACCAATACTTTCTAAATATTCGTAACAGTCTAAGTATGTTCCTCTAAACTTCCAATTATTAAATAAGTAGTTGTTGACGAAATCAAAA
>CACZQK010000108.1 GCA_902783315.1 uncultured Erysipelotrichaceae bacterium
GTGGATTCTAATAACTACTTTTATTTAGTTACTAGGGATACTAATATTTTTAGATATACTAGTACTACAGCTTTAACTATTTCTAATGTTTCAGTGGATAGACCTTTTACTGTAACTGGTACAGCTATTAATGCAACTAATCCTACAGGAATTCTTAACGTTGCAAATAACTTGACTGTTCAAAACGATTTAGTTATTGAAAATATTAAATTTTATGGTCCAAGCGGCACTGGTTCAAATAATTATTCTATGGGTGATGAACCGACAACTTATGCAATTTATGCAAATTCAAATAATTTCAAAATTGGGCGAAACGTAACTAGCAGTAGAGGTAATAATTATTTGATTGCAAATCGAATATATGGTGGTGTTACTAATAGTGCTAGTGGTTCTTTTAAAGTTATTATTGAAACTGGAAGATATTATTCATACCGTTGTGGGGCAGACAGCGGAAGTTATACCTCAACTTTAAATGAGGAAAATATATTGGGTAATGATTATGATCGAATTAATAATAATAATGATAATTTATGGTTTCTAATTGGTCTTGATGGTTATTCAAATAGTGGGTCTAATATAGCGGGAAGTAATAGTTTGTTTCTCTCTTTTACAACTTTGAAAAGTGGGACTTATGGTTTTAATACGAATGGTACTGCTAATACTGATGGTACTACAGGTTTATATATTGGTGGATGGAATGCAAAAAATGTAGAATCGGTTACAGGTGTAAAAATTGAAGGTGGCTATATTAATATTGTTTTAGGTGGTTATGGCTTTAATGGTGGAGCGAATTCTAATTCTTCTTTTATTGGAATGTCTGGAGGAGAGGTTCGACAAATATATGGTGGAGCTGGTCATTCTACTACGCAAGGGAACAGAATTATAAATGTTACAGGTGGTAAAGTACATTATAGTGTTCTTGGTGGTTCCGATAGTTATAGTTCTTCTGATACTACTGATGGAATTGTCCAAGGCTCTACGCTTATTTATATTGGTGGAGCTGCAGTTATTGGTGATGAGACAGATTCTTTGTATGGAGTAGAATCTGGTTCTGTTTTCGGAGCTGGTGGGGGTAATACTAGTTCTACATCTAAAGGAACTGTTTATAATTCACGTATTATTGTTAATGGAGCAACGATTAATAAGAGTGTCTATGGTGGCGGTAATTATGGTTCTACTGGTACACAGTATGCCAATACATCCTCTTCTAGTATTGATATTCTAGATGGAACAATTGGAAATATCTATGGTGGATCTAAATCAGCTGGATTTGGTAAAGCTAACTATTCTTCATCCAATGCTATTGATATTAATATATATGGCGGAACAATTGGGAATATCTATGGTGGTTCTGATAATGAAGGACTTGTGTACGGTTCAGTAACTGTAAATGTTTATGATGGAAATATTACACATAATGTTTATGGGGGCGGACGAGGAAGCAATACCTTTGTTCATTCAGATATTAATGTGTCTATTGGCAATACGATATCTAATCATCCTGTAATAAATGGTTCTGTTTATGGGGGCAGTGCTTATGGAACTGTTAATGCAGCATCAACCAATGGAACAGCCAACGGAAATACTAATGTTACTATCTATAATGGTATCATTCATGGAAGTGTGTTTGGTGGAGCTCAAGGAAGCACTTCTGCTACTCCTCATGTATTGGGAAATATTACTGTTAATATTAATGGTGGCTCTATTGGTAAAGTTTTTGGTGGTTTTGATGCCTCTGGAAAGCCTAGCAGTGGAGATGTTGTCTATTTAAACGCTGGTTCGATTGGCAATGCCTTTGGAGGAGGAAATGAAGTTAATCAAGATAGCACTAATATTTATTTACAAGGGTCTACTATTACGGGCAATTTATATGGAGGCTCTAATTTATTAGGAACAGTTACAGAGTCCCACGTTACAGTAACTAGTGGTTCCGTAACAGATATTTATGGTGGTAATAACATAGATGGTTCGACAGGAACTACTAATGTTTCCATTGTTGGAGCAGATATTAGTGGTGATATTTATGGAGGAGGAAATGAAGCTTCTTCTGGTACTAGTAATGTTACTGTTTCTGGATATATCGATTCTTCACAAGATGTTTATGGTGGAGGGCGCCAAGCTGGTCTTACGGCTACTAACATAAGTATTCAAAATAATACTCTTCATTCTGTTTTTGGAGGTTCTAATGTTTCTGGAACTGTAGGTACAGCTAATGTTCACATTGCTAATTCTACTATAGCAAGTGCATATGGTGGAAATAATCAAGGCGGACAAACGACTAATGCTAATATTGATACTACATCTTCTTTTATTACAAATTTGTTTGGTGGAGGAGACAATGCTTCTTCTTTAACAAGTCAAGTTAGTATTCATAGCGGTAATATAACAAATGTTTATGGTGGAGGATGTGAAGCCGGAGTTACAACTACAAATGTATTAGTTGAAAACGGGGCAATTACAAATTTATTTGGAGGTTCCAATGAATCCGGTGATGTAGGAATATCTCATGTTCAAATAGGAAATAGTACACCAAATTCTAATATTACAGTTCAAACTGTTTACGGTGGAAATAATCATGGAGGTACTACCAATATTGCTAATGTTACTGCAAATGAGGGTGATGTTCATACTATTTATGGGGGAGGAAATGAGGCTAGTGTTGGATCTTCGAATGTAGTAGTTGGTTCTATTACAGCAGTTGATATTTATGGTGGTGGTAATGCTGCTGGTGTTACAGGCAACACTATTTTAGATATTGATGGCTCTACTGTTTCCAATAATGTTTATGGTGGAGGATGTGAAGGAATTGTTGAAGGTAGTACTAGTGTTTTTGTAACGGACGCTCATATCTTGGGTAATGCTTTTGCCGGTGGTAATGGTAGCACTGCTGTAGTTCATACGAATTCAACAATTACTATTGATGGTGAAACAGAAATTGGAACATCTTCTAGTGTAGCTCCTAATACAGGGTGTGTATTTGGTTCTGGAAATGCTGCAAGTACTGGACTTCAAAGCACTGATAATTCTATTGCTACTGTTAATCTTGTAGGAGGAAGTGTTCACGGAAATGTTTATGGTGGACCCAAAATGGCTATTGTTTATGGAACAACTGATACTAATATTGGTACTAGTGCTGTATCTATCAATGGACTTCATGAAAGTGATATTCATATTAGTGGAACTGTTTTTGGTGGAGGAGAGAGTAATGCTAGTGGTAGTGAAACTTATGACTGGACATTTATCTCTGTTACTAGAGGAATTGATGTTGATATTAATGGTACAGGATACATAAATAGTAATCATGATTTTATTATAAATGGTAGTGTTTTTGGTTCTGGAAACGCTTCTAGTTCTTCAGGAACTTCCAATATTACTATTAAGAATTTGGGTTCAAGAGAAACTCCTAATAAAAGTATTTCTATTCAAAGAGCTAATAATTTGATTATTGATCATTCTGTCATTGAACTTGAAGGTACAACGGATAGAACAAATGAGTATTCTGATATTTTATATTCGTTTAATATTATTGATAAATTAATATTGAAAAATGATAGTGTCTTATTACTTCAACACAATGCAAATTTATTAAAAGAATTATATAGTGGAGTTGACTCTAATGGCACATTAGTACCAGCAATTGTTACTATTGATGATGATAGTGAAAATGTTACTAAGAACGTTGATAATCGAATTTATATGTTACCAGGTCAAAATTTAAATGTTACGATTAATCAAGCCGCTACTGCTTATGGTAAAGTGACTGGAATGACTTTTTTTGGAATGTATAACGGTTATGATAATGGTACTTATCGGTATGGTTTATATGATGATGATTTGAATTATGGAGATACTGGTAATGCTGGATTAGAAATTGTTGGAGGTAGTTATGTTATTGGTCTTCATAATGTTAATCATGATATTACAAAGGATGGTTTTTATTCAAATTATTTAAATGATGATTATACAGAAGTTAAAGTCGCTTATATTGATCCCAGTCCAATTGGTGAAACTGGTTATCGGTGGATTATTGGTTTTGAAGCCATTAATTATGAATTTACTTTGACTGCGTCTAAGTATTCTTCTTTAGGTACTTATGAATTACAATTAATTGATTTTGCTGATGGTAATACAAATTTTAGTGCTATTGGATTTGATAGTAGTGGATTAAATAGCGAAATTCAATTAGTAGATTCAAATAATGTTCCTAGGGTTGGTCGAACGGAAGAACAAGCAAATAATATTTTAGGTCTTTCGATGAAGGCTGAAACGCAAGAGTGGACTGGTTATGGTGTGACTAAATTATTGAGTCAAAGTGGTGGAACTTTAATGGGTGATAGAAATTATAAAACAGATAGCAGAAAACTCCCACCGTCTTTAATGTTTTACTTGTATCATGCTAAAAATATTAATAGTCAAGGGAGACTTGGTACTGTAGTTTTAACTTTGAGAGCAGATATTCCTAAGAATGCAATTGAATATGATATTAGATTTATTACAGTTACTATTAATTTGGTTTCTAGGAAATATGATGATGCTGATAGCTATGATGCTTCTATCACATATGATAAAAGATATGAAATGCCTTCATCAACTTTAGTTAATATTACAAATCAGAGTCAATTTAGCACATATTATTCATTAACCGCTTGGAATGATAGATTTGAAAGTGTATATGGAAATAATAATCAAAATTATCATGTTTTAACAACAAATCATCCATTACCAGTTAATACAATGATTACTATGCTTGATTATGGTGCAAATCCTAATCGGCCAGATTATTATTATTTTACTGTAACTCAAGATATATACAATGATTCTTTAGAACAATTATCTTTGTATAATGAAATTGTTTATCCACTTCGCAATTTTATTAAAATGGGCAGTACTAGTAATAATAATACTTATGATGATAGAGTAGCTAATCATGCTTATTATGATGATGATGTTGGTTTAGTTGCTGAAGAGTTTATGTTTATTTTTGATTTTAAAGAGACAAGTACCACTGGAGAGCATTTAGGAAACTCTATGTTATTTGAACTTCGTAATCATGAAGATCGTACTGTTTTTAATGTTTTAGGTATTCGAGAATCACTAATGGTTTATAATACTTATGATAGTAGTAATATTGTTTTAAATCAGACTTTTGCCAATAATGATTCTTATTTATATTATAATGTAGCAGATGAGTTTAATTATTCAACTAGAATTCAATATAATGAAACAGAAAATAGACAGTCCGTAATTGATACCAATTATGAGTCAAGCAGTATGGGACTTAATGTTTCATTATTTGATAAAGAGGGAGTTTCTGTTAGCTCTAGTATGTTGACTGGTACTAGTATTGAGTTAGATAATCATGAATATTTTGCTGATGGAGATGGGGTTTTCAGAATTAAGTTAGCCAATAAAGTATCTAATTTGGATAAGTTACCGAAGATTACTGTTACGAAAGATTTACCTCCTGGTGAATATGTAATTCGATATATATTATTTGCTTCTGATGATGGTCTACATAATTCTATTTATGAAAATTCTGTTACTCAAGAATTTACTGTTCATGTTGTAAGTGCTGATAATTCTATTATTGTTGATGGTGATGATAAGGATAAGATTATTGATGGAGAAACAGGAAAAAATATGAATGGTAGAACGACTAATACTTATCATATTAAGTATAATTCTCAACTTACTAATCCAAATCTTAGAGTAGAATTATTTAAACGGAATATTGATTCTATTGATTCTACTCAGTTTGCTTCAATACCATTTAGGTCTGTATTTAGTAATGCCTTTATTCCTGCTAGGGGAAATGAAATGTATCTAGATATGAACGGTTTAACAGAAAGAAATTTGGACTTTAATTTACAGGCATCTTTAACGAGTGGAACTTATCGAATAGTCTTTAAATTATATGATAATAATCAATTGATTGATAGTGAAACAAAGTATGTGATTATTCATAAAAAAACATCGTAGAAAAAATAAATATAATATTTGAAATTAAAAGATAATTGTGATACTATTAGGATGGTGATATTATATGAAGAAGTTTTTAAGGGGAATTTGGTTTATAGTAGAATTTATTATTATTGTTTATGTTATTATTCTAACCTGTTTCTTGTTGTGTAGAAATAAATATGGATATACTCAATTTGGAGATTATACTTTTACAAATATTGATTTATTTGCTGAAAAAAATATTGCTAATACTCAAAAAGGAGATTTATTGATTGTCAAAAATAGTAATGACATTAATGAGGGAGATTTAATTTATTATTATGCTGTGTATAATGATAATTATATTATTAAGAGTTCTCCTGTAATGAGTATAAAAAATGATGATTACAGTTATTTATATACAGTTGATGATTCTGGACCAACTAGTATTGTTGGTACTAGGGTGTTAGGAAAATATTCTCATACTTATCACAAACTTGGTGCTATTTTGAATTTTTTAGAGAGTAGAATTGGTTTCTTATTTTGTGTACTATTACCAATCCTTATCGTCTTTATTTATCATGTATATGAATTTGTTATGATTGTTCGTTATGAAAAAGTTGAACTTACTATGAACTCTTCTGGTGATGACAAGAGTGGATCACAAAAAGAAGAAAAGAAAGAAGAAAACAGTAAGGAATTATCATCAGAAGATAAAAAAACAGAAGATAATATTGAGATATTGTAAGTGATGTTATATAAGAGCTTTTTAGAAAGTTAAATTGGTAATCAATTTAACTTTCTTTTTTCATTTGAAGTTTACTAAAAAGTTTTGTTTTGCTATAATCATTATTATAAGGAGTAGCTATGAGAAACAATAAAAAGATATTGATATTTTTTTTAGTTGTTATTGCAGGTGGAAGCTTTTTGTATTATAATGCTAGATTTACTTATACTGCTTATGAGTCTATTATTGAGGGTGCAACAACAAATTCAATTGCCGGGATTAGTTTGAAAATAAATGGAGTAGATGCTGTTGCTAATAATGATGGTACGTTAGATAATCGAGTTATTTTAGATAATACAACTTGGGTATCTACTCATACCAGAGAAGAAAAAATATCTCCAGGTAGTTCTGGTACAATTGATTTGGAAATTGATCCTAGTGGTAGTGATGTCGCTATATTATATGAATTTCGTTTTGTTGATAAGAAAATAGATGATGATAAACTTTTGACTTTTTCGGAGATAATTTCAAATGATGGAATTATCCGAACCAATCAAGACACCTATGCTGGAATTATAACTTTAGATGATATAGCAAATAATAGAAAATTTCATCTTAGTGCTAATTTTTACTTTGATTATTTAGTTGATATTGAAGGAATAACAGAAGATAATCAAATATTAGATGATTTATTTGAAATTCATTTTCATGCTGTTCAATATCGGGGAGAGACTATTCAAGAATATGTAGAACCGTAGGTGATAAATGTGAATTTATTAATTAATAAGATTAAGAATATAACATTTTTTGAAGAAAAAAAACGATTAATACTATTTGGTTTCTTTTTGTTGTTGATTTTATTTTTAGCGTTTCGATTATTACAATATACTTATTCAAGATATGAAATACGTGCTAAAGTTAATGCTAATATTGATAAAGCCCTATATATTTTTGAAGATGGGAAAATGTCTTTTAATTTAGAATCAGAAGGAATCATTCCTCAAGATGAGACTTATGTATATCGTTTTAGTGTATCTAATTATAATGCTAATAAGCATAGTGATGTGGATATTTCTTATCGAGTTAAGGTTCGAACAACGACCAATTTACCAATTACTATTTCAATGTATTGTAATGAATTACCA